>CAYRZL010000063.1:0-16155 GCA_964428795.1 uncultured Lachnospiraceae bacterium
GGGAAGCCTTGATTTTACTGGCTTCCCATTGATTTTAGTGTAAAACTTGAGTTTTCAGCATTTGTAAATGTATACGATTCTTTGTTTATAGGATTTTTATAATTGTAATTATATGCGGATTTCCGACGTTTGTGACAACTGCCTGATGATCACCTTTATCGTTTCTTCAATTCCAAGATGTCCTTCATCAACAATCACATCTGCGTAGGCTTCATATAAACTGCTGCGCTCCTCGTAAATATCCCGCAGGGTCTGTCCCTCCCGCAAAACGACTCCGCGTCCTTTGATATTATGCAGACGTTTTCTCAAAATATCAAAATCAAGCTTTAAGTACACAACCACACCGATCTCTTTCAGATGCTCCATAGCCTCCCTTCCGTATACCACGCTGCCTCCGGTGGCAATAACGGAATGCTCTGCTTCCACCTGACTGTTGACCCGGTTTTCCACCTGAATAAACCCCTCCGTCCCCTTTTCTTCCATAATCTGTCTCAACAGCTTTCCTTCCGATTTCTGAATTAAAAGGTCCGTATCCACAAACTCATAACCAAGCATCTTTGCCAGCACTACCCCGACAGTACTTTTTCCCACTCCCGGCATACCGATCAATACAATATTATTCTTCATTGTTCTCTCCAAATATCCTGTTTTATCTGTATCTATTTATCTGTGTCTATTTATCCGTATCTATAAAAAGTGCTGCAGGACATAAGTTCTACAGCACTTTTTGCATTTTTCTTTCTATTCTTCCACTGCACTGCTGTCGGCATCCTGTGCGGCATCACTATCCTCTGCAGCGTCCTGTGCGGCATCGCTATCCTCCGTAGTGTCCTGTGCGGCATCGCTATCCTCTGTAGTGTCCGCCTGCTCACCGTCTTCAGCATCTTCCCCGGAAACCACATTGAACAGAGAATCAAACTTCACCTGCGCCCATGCATCCTCATCCACGGTCACCTCCGCAGCTTCCTTATAGCCCTCTGTCACCTCAGTATAATGTTCAGACTGACGCGTGGAGATAATACTCTCCTTTGCGGCATCGGTAGCCTCCTGATCAAAGGTGCTGTCCATGCGAACCACATAGCAGACTCCGTCCGCATCGATCAGCTCAGATACTTCTCCGTCCTCCAGCTCATCTGCCGCCGCAATGACATCATCCGGGAGCCCTCCGTTTTCATCTGTTCCGTAAGATGCAGTTTTTACCGTATAATCATTCGCTTCCGCTGCAGCATCCAGATCCTCCTTTGCGGCTTCTGCCACTGCCTCTGCTTTCTCCTTCTGCTCCGCTGCTTCCTCGTCCGAATATGTCTGAGTCGCACCGCTGTCATCTGTGTAGGTCTGCGTATCTATGGAAATATAACTGATGGTCTTGCGGGCTGCTTCCTCATCGGAAACCTCCGTGCTCACCTCAGCGATGATTGCGTCATACATCTTCGCCTGAACCACATTCAGATATAACATGCGCTCGATATATTCCTGCGTGGCTCCCACCTGCTCAATGGCCTCATCCGTATTATCTGCGAGAAACTGCTCCGCTGCAGCAGTAATTTCCGCCTGCTCCTCCTCGGTCACTTCCACGTCATAATCCGCCATATGGTCCTCCAGCATATACAGCAGCTCAAGGTTTTCCAGGATATCCGATTTCACGGAAGTCTCCATATCCTCTCCGGAACCGCTCATATCCTGTGTCCAATACTCATCTCCATAGTAGGAACGGTAAAATGCATCGTAGTTTGCCTGCTGGAAACGAGCCACAAAATTGGCAAAACCAAGGCTCACCTCTTCCCCGTCTACCGTTATCACTGTTTTTTCTGTATCAATCTTATTGCCGCAGCCTCCCAGCAAAGCGGAAGCCATCATAACCCCTGCGATCAGAAGCGCAGCTATTTTTTTAAATTTCATATTATCCTCCGTTTTTCGTATCATCTGTCACATGACAGGGCAGAATTTGCCATATTTTTTCACACTGATTCATTATAAGACTTTTTTCTGTCTGCCGCAACCGCTTTCATATTATTTTCACACAAACATTTCTGTACTTCCTGAATAATACGCGCAATCATTTCCAATGTATCCTGATTCTTTTTGTTTTTCACTGCCTTCTGCTGCCACAAAAATCCAGGTGCTTCCTTATCCGGCATGAAAGTCAGATCTCCCCCATAGGAATCCACAAACTCCGGTATCTTTGCTGCGTTTATCCTGGCTTTACTGTAAAACAGAAATTTTACCGTCTCGCCTTTTTGGGAAACCTCGGTAAAGAAAGCCCGATGTGCCTCTCCTTTCAGTCGTGCAATCAAAAGCAGGTTCTGTACCGGTTTGGGAGGCTCTCCGAACCGGTCGATCAGCTCTTCCAACATCTCATCGCTTTCCGCTTCATTCCCGATACCCGCAATACGCTTATAGATATCCAGTTTCTGATATTCATTGGCAATATATGTGCCCGGAATATAAGCATCAATATCAACATCGATCAGCGTGTCAAATGCTTCCTCCGGCATCTCACCCTTCTCTTCCTTCACTGCCTCGCCCAGCATTTTGCAGTAAAGATCATATCCTACCGCTTCCATATGACCATGCTGGTCTGCGCCCAGCAGATTTCCGGCTCCCCGGATCTCCAGATCCTTCATGGCGATCTTAATACCGCTGCCCAGCTCGGAAAACTCCCGGATGGCGGCAAGACGCTTCTCCGCCACTTCCCGGAGCATTTTATTGCGGCGGTACATCAAAAAGGCATATGCAGTCCGGTTGGAACGTCCGATCCTTCCGCGGAGCTGATAGAGCTGGGATAATCCCATATTGTCTGCATCATGTATGATCATCGTATTTGCATTTGAGATATCCAGTCCGGTCTCAATAATAGTGGTTGACACCAGCACATCGATTTCTCCGTTGATAAAACGGTACATGATGTCCTCCAATTCCCGCTCCTTCATCTGCCCGTGGGCAAACTCAATGACTGCTTCCGGCAAAAGCTCACTCAAATGTGCGGTAACCTCCACAATCTGATTCACCCGGTTAAACACATAATAGACCTGTCCGCCTCTGGCAAGCTCTCTGTTTATCGCCTCCCGCACCATCTCATCATTGTGCTCCATCACATAGGTCTGTATCGGCATACGATTCTTCGGCGCCTCCTCCAAAAGACTCATATCCCGGATGCCGATGAGACTCATATGCAGCGTCCGGGGAATCGGCGTTGCGGTCAAAGTCAATACATCCACCGTGTTTTTCATCTGCTTAATCTTTTCCTTATGAGCCACTCCAAACCGCTGCTCCTCATCAATGATCAGCAGTCCAAGATCTTTGTACTGTACATCCTTTGACAATACCCTGTGGGTACCGATCACAATATCCACCATTCCTTTTTTCAGATCGGTAATGGTCTGCTTTTGCTCCTTCGATGTGCGGAATCTGCAGAGCAGATCCACCCGCACCGGGAACTCCTTCATGCGCTGCACAAAGGTATTATAATGCTGCTGCGCCAGGATGGTCGTCGGAACCAGATAAACCACCTGCTTGCCTTCCTGCACCGCCTTAAAAGCCGCACGAATGGCAACCTCGGTCTTTCCAAAACCCACATCTCCGCAGACAAGGCGATCCATGATCTTTCTGCTCTCCATATCATGCTTCACAGCTTCAATGGCGGCAAGCTGATCCTCCGTCTCCTCATAGGGAAACATCTCCTCAAATTCCCGCTGCCATACCGTATCTGCACCATACACAAAACCATCTTTATTTTGTCTGGCTGCATACAACTCCACCAGATCTCTGGCAATCTCCTTTACCGCCCCCCGGACCTTTGTCTTGGTCTTCTGCCATTCCTGACCGCCCAGCCGGTTCAGCTTCGGCTTTTTCGCATCCGCCCCCGCATATTTTTGCAGCATATCCAACTGAGTAGCAAGAATATACAGATTACCGCCTCTGGCATATTCAATCTTAATATAATCCTTCGTGACCCGGTCTACATCTACCTTCTCTATCCCGCGATAGATACCCAGACCATGATTTTCGTGTACCACATAATCACCGATACTCAGATCATTGAAGCTGCGTATCTTCTCACCCTCGTAAAGCTTCCGGCGTTTTTTCTTCTTCTTTTCCGTGCCGAAGATATCGCTCTGGGTCAGTACTACAAATTTCAGCAGAGGATACTCATATCCGCGCTTCATATTACCGCTTACTACCATAACTTCACCGGGTTTCAGCTCATGATCCTTATCATCCGTATAAAAACAGTTCAGATCCTCCTGCTGCAGATCGGATGCAAAACGGTTTGCCCGCAGTCTGGAAGGCGCCACAAGAATGACCCGGTAACCGTTCTTCTTATATCGGTGCAGATCCTTCAGCAGCATCTCAAAGCTGCCATTGTATGCATTTACGGATGCCGCCGGAATCTGATATGTCGCTTCCGGTGTCAGTCCGTCCACGCGCGTACCCAGCGCCGATAACAAAACCAGATTCTGCGCCCCGGCTTTTGCCAGAATATGTTTCCCGGAAAACAGCACATCCGCCTGTCCCGGCAATATATATCCCTTCTCAAGCCTCTGCTCCATACTCATGCGATATTCCGCTTCCACCGAATCTGCTTTTTCCACGCACCGACCGGGTTCATCCATAAAGATCATATACGGTCTGTCTCCAAAGTAAGAAAACAGATTCACCGTATCCTTATAAAAATAAGTAAGAAAACTCTCCGCTGCCTGTAAGCCGCAGCCCTCCTTTAGCTGTTCCAATACATAAGAAACGGACTCCTTCAGCCGATATGCTTCCTCCGTCTTCATTTCTTTTCGAAAGCGGTCATAAATCTGCTCATATTCCTTTTGAATACGGGCAATTCCGGATTTTCGGACTTCATCTGCCATCATAAGTTCACTTGCAGGATAGATAGAAATTTCATCCAGATTTTCAATGGATCTTTGACTCTCCCAGTCAAAGCTGCGCAGAGAATCCACCTCATCTCCCCAAAGCTCCACACGAAAAGGCACTTCCTCCGTGAGTGAAAACACATCCAGAATACCTCCCCGGACGGCAAACTGCCCCGGAAGCTCTGCCTGATAATTATATTCATAGCCCATTGCAGCCAGCTTTCTGCGCATTTTTGCAAGATCCAGCTCATCTCCAACGCGGATTGTAAGAACCGACGCCTTCACCACCTCCGGGTGAATCAACCGGTCCATACAGGCGTCCATCGTCGTAATGATCGTCGGATGCTCCTGCGTAAAAATTGTCCTGTATGCCTCCATCCGCTCCTTTGTCAGCGCATTTCCACGGATATCCGACTGATAAAACAGTACATCCCGGGGCGGATAATAGACCACATTCGGATCAAAAAAACGATATTCCTCCACCAATTCTCTCGCTTTCTGCTCACTGAAAGTAACCACGATCTTTCCACAACCGTGGTTTATTCCATATATCAGATGTGGTTTCTGGGCGTCCGTACATCCTGCCACGGATGTGACCCCCGAAAACGTTTTTACCTTCCTGATCAGGTTCTCATATTCCTGAAGCTCCTGCAACGGTCTGACAAATGCCTGCATGTTTACTCCTGTTCCTGTTCAAATACCCGCTTTTTATTATATCGATTCATCGCCTCATCCGTTTCACCCTGTACCATAAGCGCCGCCGCCTTTACCGCATCCGCAACTGCAAGCTCCACACGCTCCCGTTCTCCCGCAGAGAACCGGCTCAGTACATAATCCGCAAGATCCCAGTTCTCCGGCTTTGCTCCTACGCCTACTTTAATGCGGGCAAAATTCTGTGTACCGCACTTTGCAATGATATCCTTCACCCCATTGTGACCCCCGGCGCTTCCCTTTTTCCGGATGCGAAGATTTCCCGGATCCAGACTGATATCGTCGTAGATAACGATCAGCTTCTCCTCCGGATCCAGCTTATAAAAATTTACCAGAGACGCCACGCTGTCTCCGCTGAGGTTCATAAAGGTCTGAGGCTTTGCCAGCAGAACCTTTATCCCCTCAATATACCCGGTTCCGCAAAAAGCCCTTCCTTTTCGTTCTTTTACTTCTATATTATATTTGTCTGCGATTGCATCGATTACGTCAAATCCGATATTATGTCTTGTTTTCTCATACTTTGCTGTAGGATTTCCAAGACCAGCGATCAAAATCATAGGGCATTCTCCTTTTTTCTTTACTGTGGTCGATTATAACTGACTATCTGAAAAACAGCAAGAAAAAAAGACCGTTTTCTCTCACTCGGCTTTCATACGGGATCAACAAAACGGTCTCTTTTTATAATATAAACCCAATCACATTATAAATTTTATGCACCCCAACCGGACACTTCCTGCTGATACCTCTCCAAAATCAGCTCCTGCATCCGTTCACGCACCGCCGAATTGATAGGATGAACAATATCCCGAAATTCCCCGCTGGCAGTACGTCTGCTCGGCATAGCGATGAACAGCCCCTTCTCTCCCTCAATGACTTTAATATCATGAACTGCAAACTCGTCATCGATCGTGACAGAAACGATGGCTTTCATCTTGCCTTCCTTCTCAACTTTGCGTATGCGTACATCTGTGATCTGCACGTCACGCGCCCCCCTTCTCCTGAATGTCTGGTTCAGAGATCAGTCCTCATATTTCTCCTGATGTCCAAATACGATTTTGATGCCATCACCGCCATTTATATAAGTATTGGCACGAATCGTCTCTCTGCTCTCAACAACACAATTCTCAATGCGTGTATTATCCCCAATATATACTTCATTCAGAATGACAGAGTTCTTGATCACACAGTTCTTTCCGACAAAGACTTTCTTGAACAAAATAGAATTTTCAACTTCCCCATTGATGATACATCCACTTGCCACAAGACTGCCCCGTACATTAGAACCAACATTGTATTTTGCCGGAGCCAGATCATCCACTTTAGAATAAATATGAGGCTCTTCCTTGCAGAATACACTGCGGATCTCCGGGTTCAGGAAATCCATATTTGTCTGATAATAAGACTCTACGCTGGAAATATTGTTCCAGTAACCTTCCATCTTATATCCGTAGATCTGTTTGATGCTCTGCTGACGCACCAGAATATCATTTACAAAATCATGTCTGTCTTCCTGTGCACTCTTCTCCAGTATCTCGATGAGCTGTCTTCTTCTCATGATGTAGATACCGGTAGAGATGATGTTGGAATGTGCATCCTGCGGCTTCTCCTGAAATTCTACCACTTTACCGTCCTCATCCAGGGCAACCACACCAAATCTGCTCACATCCGTACCTGCCGGCATCTGCTTGCATACGATAGTAATATCTGCCTTTTTGTCGATGTGATATTCCAGAACCTTTTCAAAATCCAGTTTGTACACACCGTCACCTGCAGCAATGATAACATATGGCTCATGACTTCTCTTTAAAAAGTCAATATTCTGATAGATTGCATCTGATGTACCTCTGTACCACCAGCCATTATCTGCTGTAATGGTCGGTGAGAACACATACAGACCGCCATTCTTACGTCCGAAATCCCACCATTTGGAAGAGCTTAAATGCTCATTCAGAGAGCGGGCATTGTACTGTGTCAAAACAGCCACTTTTTTCACACCGGAGTTTGTCATATTGCTCAGTGCAAAATCGATACAACGGTAACCACCGCCTACCGGCATCGCTGCGATTGCACGTTTCTGAGACAGCTCCTGCATTCTCTCACTGTTACCGCCTGCTAATATAATTCCTATTGCCTTCATGCGTTGTCACCTGCCTTAATAATATATCCACCGCTTGCCAAAATTCCGTCCGGATAATCTTCACTCTGTGTAACACCTGCAATCGCAGTGTTCTTTCCAACCTTCACCCCGGCAGGGATCACGGAATTTTCACCGATGGTAACAAGTCCGAAAGCATAGATGCTCTCTTTGTATTTATTCGGAACTTCATCTCCGATACCAAGTACAACATTATCCTCAATGACAGTACCCTCTGCAATGATCGCTTTTTCAATGGTTACATTATCACCGATCACAACATCCTGCATAATGATGGAGTCGCGGACAACGCTGCCTTTTCCGATCTGAACATTCGGTCCGATCACAGAGCTGTTTACCTCACCATATACCTCGGTACCCTCTCCGATGATACTCTTCTCTACCTTGGAATCAGGAGACAGATACTGCGGTGCAATCGCATCACATTTTGTATAGATCTTCCAGTAATCCTCATAGAGATTGAACTCCGGAATCAGGTCGATCAGCTCCATATTAGCCTCCCAATAAGAGCCTAAGGTTCCTACATCCTTCCAGTATCCGTTAAATTCATATGCAAAGATACGCTCGCCTTTATCGAAGCAGTATGGGATGACATGCTTACCAAAATCGCAATCCTCAACATTTGCATTTGTGATCAGGGCCTCCCTGAGTGCCTTCCAGCTAAAAATATAAATACCCATAGATGCCAGATTACTGCTCGGATGCTCCGGTTTCTCCTGAAATTCCTGGATTCTGTGTTCTTCATCCGCAACAACAATACCAAAGCGGCTCGCCTCCTCCATAGGAACCGGCATAACAGCAATGGTCACGTCTGCGTTATTCTCTTTGTGGAAGTCAAGCATCACATCATAATCCATCTTATAAATGTGATCTCCTGACAGAATCAGTACATACTCCGGATCATATCCGTCTATGTAGTTGATGTTCTGATAAATTGCGTTGGCAGTTCCGGAATACCATTCACTGCTTCCGCTCTTCTCATATGGCTGAAGGATTGTCACACCGCCATTGTTACGGTCTAAATCCCACGGGATACCAATTCCAATGTGCGTATTCAGTCTGAGTGGCTGATACTGAGTCAATACCCCCACTGTATCAATGCCTGAATTGATACAATTGCTCAGCGGAAAATCGATAATGCGATACTTACCGCCAAAAGCCACTGCCGGTTTTGCAACGCTGGAGGTCAGCACTCCCAATCTGCTTCCCTGTCCGCCTGCCAACAGCATGGCTATCATTTCCTTTCGGATCATGTCATTCACCTCTCATTTATTTCTGTCAAACATTGCATGTATAATTATATCACACTTTTCCTTATGCGTACACCAATTTCCACAATTTTTTTTAAAAATTTTCAGTTTTTTGGGCATTTTACACAATGGTTTTTTATTTGCAAAATCAAAGATATCCACTATAATAATATAAGACAAAACATAAGGAAGGTTTTCTACATGTATAAAATTCAATTTAATCAACCCATTCATATACATTTTATCGGCATAGGCGGCATCAGCATGAGCGGTCTTGCCGAAATTTTACTGCGTGCCGGCTTTACCGTATCCGGCTCCGACTCCAAAGAATCCAATCTCACCAAAAAACTGGTATCAGAAGGAGCACGGATCTTCTATGGGCAGCGCGCATCCAATATCCAGGAAGGCACTGATGTGGTCGTTTACACCGCAGCCATCCATCCGGACAACCCCGAGTGGAAAGCCGCTGCAGAAAAACAGCTTCCTATGCTGACCCGTGCAGAGCTTCTCGGGCAGATCATGGATAACTACAAACAATCCATCGCTGTAGCAGGAACACATGGCAAAACCACAACCACCTCCATGGCAGCACACATTTTGCTGGCAGCCGAAACAGATCCCACCATATCAGTGGGCGGCATCCTGGATATTATTCACGGAAATATCCGTGTGGGCGGTTCCGATGTATTCCTTACGGAAGCCTGTGAATACACCAATAGTTTTCACCATTTTTATCCGAAATATAATATTATCCTGAATATTGAAGAGGATCATATGGATTTCTTTGAAAACCTGCAGGATATCCGAAATTCATTCCACCGTTTTGCGAAGAACACTGCACCGGATGGAGTGCTGATCCTGAATGATACCATCGAAGATCCCCAGGAGCTTTGCGCAGATCTTTCCTGCAGGGTAGTATTCTTCGGTCTGAAACCAGACAGTACCTACCGCGGGGACAATATTACATACGATGCCAACGGATGTCCGGCGTTTGACGTTTACTGCGCAGGAGCTTTGATGGGACACATCCAGCTGCGCGTTCCGGGTGAACATAATGTATCTAACGCATTGGCTGCCATTGCTTTTGCAGCGGAGGCAGGCATCGAGAATGACGCTATCATCCGCGGACTGGAATCCTTCGGCGGCACGGAACGCCGCTTTGAACATAAGGGATGCTTAGGCGGTATCGAAATCATAGATGACTACGCGCATCATCCCACGGAGATACGCGCCACCCTTGCCGCTGCAAAAAATCATCCTCATGACCGGATCATCTGTGTGTTCCAGCCTCATACTTATACGAGGACCAAAGCTTTCTTTACAGAATTTGCACAGGCGCTTTCCTCTGCGGACATTGTGGTTTTAGCGGATATCTATGCGGCACGGGAGACCGATACACTTGGAATCAGCTCCGCAGACCTGGCAGAAGCCATTAGGAAGCTGGGCACAGAGAGCCACTATTTCCCGTCCTTCGATGAAATTGAGAATTTTTTGCTAAAAAAATGTATAAACAATGACCTGTTGATAACTATGGGAGCCGGAGATGTATATAAAATCGGGGAAAAACTCCTCGGAAAATAAGTTATCCACATTATCCACATTATATGCAGCATTTTGCCGCCCAAATCATGTGGATAATTTTTTGTCGAATCTTTGCGCCTTCCACCGTTTTTTCCACATTATCCACGTTATCCACATTTGGCTGCGATTTTTTTCCCACCCAAAAATTGCGCTTCTCAAGGGAAAATTTATGTGCTATACTTGTACAACATTGAAGATGAAATCCGGTTTCACCGGTATAAATTCCCTTATTTTCAGGTGTGCGAAGCACATCAAAGCTATTTTATAGAAGTGAGTGAACGAAACATGGCAGACATTACATTATACAATGACCAACCTTCGGCTGTCACATATGTGCCGAACATATTTATCGACAAATATATGGTTCAGGCAAACGGAGATTATGTTAAGATCTTTTTATACCTTCTGCGGTGCATTAACACACCGGAAGGAACATCCGGTCATCGCTGTTCTATCTCCCACATGGCAGACTACTTTGATTATACGGAAAAGGATATTACCCGCGCCTTAAAATACTGGGAAAAAATGAATTTGCTCCGATTGGAATACGACAGCCGGAAAAATCTGGCAGGCATATGTCTGCTGAGCACACCGGGGCAGTCGGAGCCGGAGGCAGAAAAGGAAGTGTCTGCGCCGCTGAACAGGTCTGACATTCAGGAGCTTATATTTGTCACGGAGCAATATCTTGGGCGGACATTAAAGCCTACGGATCTGGACATCATTTTCTCCTGGCACGATCAAATGGGGCTTTCCGCCGAACTGATTGAATTTCTGGTAGAAAAATGTGTGGAAAAAAACCATTCCAGCCTTTATTATATGAACAAAATTGCTCAGGAATGGTCCGATTTACATATTACGTCCGTTGAGGAAGCAAAAAAGACTATGGATCAAAACAGCAGTACCTATTACGCTGTATTAAAAGCGTTTGGTATCCGGGGGCGCAACCTGATTCCCTCAGAGCTCAAATATCTGAAAAAATGGTCTCAGACCCAGGGCTTCAGCGATGAAATGATTTCCCTTGCCTGCGGACGAACGATTCAGACCATTCACGAACCGCGCTTTGAGTATGCGGATTCCATTCTGGAAAACTGGTTTAAGAACGGTATTCATCACACCGCAGACGTCCAGAAAGCAGACCTGGCTTACCAGGAGCGCAAACGAAGCAATCCTTCTTTTGCAGCTTCCGCCCCGAAAGAAGAAGGACGTACTGCCGCACCGGGCTCTACCCGTTTCAGCAACTTTAACCAGAGAGACTATGATTATCAGGATCTGGAACAGCAGCTTCTGACGCAATCCATCCAGCAGTCCTGAAAAGAGGCAGATTATGGCACTGAACAATGCACAATATGAACAGATCATGAGAATTTATAATGAGAGGCAGCTTGAGGGCCGCCATCTTGCCGAAAAAAGACGGGCAGATATCCTTGCCAAAGCTCCCTCCCTGGCTGATCTGGAGCGGCAGATCGCCTCGGTCAGCGTAAGCGCAGGCCGCAGGCTTCTGGATGGAGATGAGACTGCTCTGGCAGGATTGCATGATACCCTCGATGCTTTAAGACAGCAAAAGGCTGACCTTATCCACTCTCTCGGCTTTCCGGCAGATTACCTGGATATTCCGTTTTCCTGTCCGGACTGCAAGGACACGGGTTACATCGAAGGAATGCCCTGTCACTGCTTTAAGCAGGCTTGTATCGACCTTCTGTATGAACAGTCCCACTTACAATCCGTATTCCGTCAGGAAAATTTTTCCATGTTTTCTCTGGAATACTACTCGAAGGAAGAAAAGGACCCTGCCACGGGCATTGACGCCTACTCCTTTGCAAAGAATGCTTATGAAAAATGCCGAAGCTTTGTAAAGAGCTTCGATAACGATTATCAGAATCTTTTTCTTCAGGGAAAAACCGGCGTCGGGAAGACGTTTCTATCCAACTGTATCGCAAAGGAACTGTTGGACAGCGGACATTCGGTACTGTACTTTAGTGCGTTCCAGCTATTTGATCTGCTGGCAAAGCACACCTTTGGGAAAGCGCAAAATACGCAGGATCTGGAAAACATCTATTCCTGCGACCTTTTGATCATTGACGATCTGGGAACCGAGCTGCCAAACACCTTTACCGTCTCACAGTTTTTCCTGTGCCTGAACGAGCGGATCCTGAGGAAAAAACCGGTCATTATTTCCACAAACCTGAATCTTCAGGATATTGCGGAAATCTATTCTGAACGGACGTCCTCCCGTATTACCAGCAGCTTTACGATTTTGAGGCTGTGCGGTTCGGACATACGGATTCAAAAAAAGTTAAAAAAGCCTTGTATTAAGAGTGTCTAAATGCTATAATGCAGTGGCTTATTGATATTAAATGTAACCAAACAGATAAACTCAAGAAAAGATGATGGAGGAACTTTTCAAATGCAAGAAGATGAACGAAACCTTGAAACCATACCAACCGGTGCACTTGGTATCATTCCCCTGGAAAGCTGTAAAGAAATCGGCGAAAAAGTAGACAAGTATCTGGTCAGATGGCGCTGTGTGCGTGAGCACGAGCATGAAGGAGACATCACCTTCAACGGATATATGAAAGACTCATATATCATAAATGCTGCCTGCCCCCGTTTTGGAACCGGCGAAGCCAAAGGTGTTCTGAAAGAATCTGTACGCGGTGCAGACCTTTTTTTACTGGTGGACGTGACCAACCACAGCCTCACCTACAAAGTATGCGGAAACATCAACCATATGTCTCCCGATGACCATTATCAGGATTTAAAACGTATGATTGCTGCCATCAGCGGTAAAGCCCGCCGTATCAACGTGATTATGCCTTTCCTGTATGAAAGCCGCCAGCACAGACGTACCGCAAGAGAATCCATGGATTGTGCGCTTGCGCTTCAGGAGCTTGTAAACATGGGTGTAGAAAATATTATTACATTTGACGCACATGATCCCCGTGTACAGAATGCAATTCCGGTCAGCGGTTTTGAATCCGTACAGCCTGCATATCAGTTTATCAAAGGTATTCTGGCAAATACGGACGACTTGCAGATCGACAGTGAGCACATGATGATCATCAGCCCGGATGAAGGCGGAACCGGACGTGCTGTATATCTGGCAAATGTCCTTGGTCTCGATATGGGTATGTTCTACAAACGCCGCGATTACAGCGTCATCGTGGACGGACGCAACCCCATCGTGGCACATGAGTTTCTAGGTTCTTCTGTAGAAGGAAAGGATGTTCTGATCGTAGACGATATGATCTCTTCCGGCGACAGCATGATCGATGTTGCCACCGAGCTGAAAAAGCGGAAAGCAAACCGTATTTTTGTCGTTTCCACCTTCGGTTTGTTCACCAATGGGCTTTCCAAATTTGACAAGGCTGTAGAGGAGGGTCTGATTTACCGTGTCGTTACCACAAACCTGACTTACCAGAGTCCGGAGCTGCTCAGCAAACCATATTATATCAACTGTGATATGAGCAAATACATTGCCTACATCATTGATACACTCAACCACGATACATCCATCAGCGATCTTTTAGACCCGTCTGACCGTATCCAGCGTCTGGTTGCCGAATACAAATCGAATCAGAAAAACAAATAGAAAAAAACGGATATGTCTGAATCTCAATCAGACATATCCGTTTTTTTCTACATTTCATGCTATTCACAAATCAGGAAACGCTCCATGGCAGCCAGTGCCTCTGTCTCATCTTCCCCATTGGTTTCAATGCATACATCCATTCCTTTATGCGGATTAAATGCCATAATGCCCATAATGCTTTTTGCGTTGATTCTTCTGTTGTCATTGATCAGTACGATCTTACTTCCATACTGGCAGGCAACCTGCACCAGCTCTGCCACCGGATTCTCATACTTCTTTTCAACATCAGATACAACTACATTTTTTTTATTCATGCTAAAATACCTCCGTCTCATACACACGATTATACTATAGCCCAATTCTGAAAGAGAAACAAGCACCCATTTGCAAAACTGTCAATTTTAACAACACTTACATTTTTAAATCTTTTCTTTAACTATTTTTGCACAAAAAGAAGCTCCAATGGAGCTTCCTTTTGTATGTATTTGTTTTTTAGCAAACGCCCTGCGCAAGCATTGCGTCAGCAACCTTCTCAAAGCCTGCGATATTTGCACCTGCAACATAATCGCCCTCTTTGCCATAACGTTTTGCTGCATCATCCAGATTATGGAAAATATTAACCATAATATTCTGCAATTTTGCATCTACTTCCTCAAATGTCCAGCTCAGACGCTCACTGTTCTGGGACATCTCAAGTGCGGATGTAGCAACACCGCCTGCGTTGGAAGCTTTACCGGGAGCAAACAATACGCCATTGTCCTGAAGATATTTGGTAGCCTCCAGAGTAGTCGGCATATTAGCGCCCTCTGCAACTGCGATGCATCCGTTTGCAACCAATGCCTTTGCATCATCGATAAGAAGCTCATTCTGAGTTGCGCATGGAAGAGCGATATCACATTTTACGCTCCATACGCCGCGTCCCTCATGATACTCAGAGTTTGGACGATAGTTCTTATATTCGGTCAGACGGGCACGTTTTACCTCTTTGATCTCTTTGAGCGCTGCCACATCGATTCCGTCCGGATCGTATACCCATCCGTTAGAATCAGAGCAGGTAACTACTTTTGCTCCCAACTGATGCGCTTTCTGGATTGCATAAATTGCAACATTACCGGAACCGGATACACAAGCAGTCTTACCTGCGATATCATGTCCGTTGCATTTGAGCATCTCAGCGGTCAGGTAAAGCAGACCATAACCGGTAGCCTCAGTACGCGCCAGAGAACCGCCATAGGAAAGACCTTTTCCGGTAAGAACACCCTCGTACATGCCGCGGATTCTCTTATACTGTCCGAACATGTAACCGATCTCTCTTGCGCCTGTTCCGATATCACCGGCCGGAACATCCACATCAGCGCCAATATATTTGCAAAGCTCTGTCATAAAGCTCTGGCAGAATGCCATAACCTCTCTGTCAGATTTGCCCTTCGGATCGAAATCAGAGCCACCTTTACCGCCGCCGATCGGAAGACCTGTCAAAGAGTTCTTGAAAATCTGCTCAAATCCAAGGAATTTGATAATACCGATATTTACAGACGGATGAAGGCGGAGACCTCCCTTGTATGGTCCGATTGCATTATTGAACTGTACACGATAACCTGTATTTACCTGAACCTGTCCGTTGTCGTCTACCCATGGTACACGGAATTTAATCTGACGATCCGGCTCGGTCATACGCTCCAAAAGAGCTTCTTTGCGGTATTTTTCCTCATTTGCTTCAATCACTGGTCTAAGAGACTCCAGTACCTCTTCTGCCGCCTGAAGGAACTCCGGCTCAGAAGCATTTTTTGCCTGCAATCTTGCAAGCACGTCATCAACGTAGCTCATCTTTATCTCTCCTTTATTTCATAGTATATACATCAACATATCTATTATAGTACGACATGCATTTTCGGGCAATAAAAATTTCAAATTTTTATACTTTATCTTAAATGAAAAAGTAAATTCTACCTTGTACCGGAATTTAGTCTTTCACAAAATTCACAGTTGATGTATCATAACATATTG
>CAYRZL010000064.1:0-15416 GCA_964428795.1 uncultured Lachnospiraceae bacterium
TCCTGCATAAAATCTTGTTATTTTATTGCGAAAAGTTTTTATTCTTTAAAGCTGAACTGAATCGAAGTTCCCATATTTTTCAAACATAAAAAAATGAAAAATCGTTTAAAAAAAGACCCACAAAAATCTGTGGGTCCTGCATGTTCAAAATTACGCCAATTTAGATTTTGCAAGCTCTGCCAGAGTTGTAAATCCTGCTACATCGTTTACAGCCATCTCTGCCAGCATTTTTCTGTTGATATCAACCTCTGCCAGCTTCAGTCCATACATAAATCTGCTGTAGGACAGACCGTTCAATCTTGCTGCAGCGTTGATACGTGCGATCCAAAGCTGTCTGAACTGACGTTTTTTCTGTTTTCTGCCTGCGTAAGCACTGGTCAGCGCTCTCATAACAGACTGTTTTGCTACTCTATACTGTTTTGATCTGGCACCGCGGTAACCTTTTGCCAGTTTTAATGTTCTATTATGTTTCTTTTTAGCGTTCATGCCGCCCTTAATTCTTGCCATGTCTTAAATCCTCCTATCTGAATCTTATAAATATGGTAAAATTTTCTTCATATTCTTAACGTTGCTGGCATCTGTCATAGCTGCCTTTCTCAGATTTCTCTTTCTCTTGGTAGTTTTCTTTGTTAAGATATGGCTTTTATAAGCTTTATTTCTTTTTAATTTTCCAGTTCCTGTTTTTTTGAAACGTTTTGCAGCAGCTCTGCTTGTTTTCATTTTTGGCATGGTAATTTCCTCCTTAAATATAATCCCTTATCGTTTTTCAGCAAGCACCATGGAAAGACTTCTTCCCTCCAGCTTCGGTGCTTTTTCCACTACAGCAATATCTGCAAGCTCTGCGGCGAAATCGTCGAGAATGTGTTTGCTGTTTTGCATATGTGCCATTTCACGTCCGCGGAAACGCAGAGAGACCTTTACTCTTGCGCCTTTGGAAATAAATTTTCTGGCCGCATTCACTTTGGTGTTCAAATCATTTGCTTCAATATTCGGTGACAAACGAACCTCTTTCAGTTCTACCGTTTTCTGCTTTTTCTTGGCTTCTTTTTCTTTTCTCGCCTGCTCATAACGGTATTTGCCATAATCAATAATCTTGCATACAGGCGGATTTGCCTTTGGCGCGATCTTTACAAGATCAAGCTCTGCCTCCTGTGCCAGTTTCAGTGCCTCTCTTGAGGACATAATGCCGAGTTGTTCTCCCTCAGCACTTACGAGACGTACTTCTTTGTCCCGGATTTGTTCATTGATCATTAACTCGCTAATGGTTTTGCACCTCCATGATTTAATGAGTTCCTGCCTCTGCTGGATCCTCCTGTACAATAAAAAAAGTGGATAGCAGACTATCCACGCATAAACTCCACACAAAAACAACATGTTGGAAATTATAAACCACTGGTCGCCCGATTGCGCCAGGGTGAGAGTGGATACTCTACTTGCTTTTCTAACAACGCTGATACTTTAACACATATTTTCTAATCCGTCAAGGTTTCAAACCACTTTTTTCTAAAAATATAAGCCACTTTTTTCTAAAAATAAATTTCCTTATTTGTAGACATTTTCATTAAAAACGATTATGATATCAACGTCAGCATGCCTGGCAACTCAAATTTATTGAAAGGACATCAAAGGAGACCTCCATCGGAGCTTTCCTTCGGATACTTGGTAACTCAAATGGAAAAAAAGATTGATTTACATGTGCATTCCACCGCTTCGGACGGACGTCTGGAACCGGAAGAACTGATCGCACTTGCTGTAAAAGAAGGCTTATGTGCGATGGCACTGACAGACCATGACACCATCGATGGGGTAAAGAAAGCAAAAGAGGCTGCTGACAAAACGGGACTGGAGCTGATCCCCGGTGTAGAGCTGTCCACAGAATATAAAGGATACGAAATCCATGTAGTAGGACTGTATATCGATATTGAAAATAAGCCTCTGCTTGCACAGCTCACCCACTTTCAGCAGATGCGTGACACAAGAAATCTCCGTATGTTAGAACGTCTTCGTGAAGAAGGATTTTCCATCACAATGGAGGATCTGATGAAAGACCAGGCAGAGGATTGTGTCATCACCCGGGCAAATATTGCCAGATATCTGCTGGATACAAATCAGGTCGCGGATATGAAAACCGTATTTGATGAGTATATCGGAAACGGATGCAAATGTTATGTGGAGCGGGATAAGATCACTCCAATGGAAGCGGTCACTCTCATCAAAAATGCCGGAGGCATCGCTATTCTTGCCCACCCGGTGCTTTACCATATGCCAGAACCAGAGCTTTGCGGCATGATCGAACAGATGAAAACCGCAGGTCTTGACGGAATGGAAACCATCTATTCCTGCAATGAAGGTGCCGATGAAGCATACTATACAGCTCTCGCCTCCAGATATGATCTGCTTCCTTCCGGCGGTTCTGATTTTCATGGAAGTAATAAACCGGACATTTTTCTGGGACGCGGAAAAAATAATATCCGGGTACCGTATTCCGTGCTGCAAAATTTCAAAAAACTGCTTTTATAAATAGTTTCAGGCATATCATCACCCCGGTTCTTTTCTAAAAAAACCGGGGTGAACAATTCTTTTTTACAATATAAACTTGTTGATCACTTCCACTACCCCATCATGCTCGTTATCATTTTCCGTAACAAAATCCGCGGCAGCTTTCACTTCGTCCACGGCATTTTTCATGGCGATTCCGGTATATACAGCCTTGATCATGCCAATATCATTCTGCTGATCCCCAACCGCATATGTAAGGTTGGAAGACACACCGAGAAACTGCGTGAGAAACTGTACCGCAAGACCTTTCGTGGCACCCATCGGGCAATACTCAAGATATTTTTCCGAAGAAAAGAAGCTGACGCATCTTCCCATCTGCCATCCCAAATGCTCCTGTTGAAACCTCACCAGCGCTTCATGATCCTCCAGACTGATCAGCATAAGCTTCGATGTATGGATCTGAAACAACTGCCCTTTGTCATGTATAATCCGGAAGGGCATTTTCGATTTTGAAATGTAGTATCGCAGCTCCGGAGTAATGTCGGAAGCCAGCACTTCCGTCTCGGAAAATGTCTGTGCATATAACCCGTACTTGTCCGCTTCCTCCAGCAGATAAGCCTCGCATTCCACCGAGAGACGTTTTATAAACAACTGCCTGTCTGCCACACAGTCATAAATTTCCGCACCGTTGCAGGCAATCACATACATACCTGGGGCATTAAGTTTTATCTGTTGTACGATATGTCTGAGGCTGGATTTTGGACGTCCGGTAGCAAGTGCCACATAATGTCCTGCTTCCACTACTCTTCGAATTGCCTCTCTGGAGGCCTCCGAAATGGTCTGATCATTCTTAAGCAATGTACCATCCAAATCCAAAAATAATATTTTTTTGTTTTTCATAAAAACACCTCCCATTCATATCACATCAACCAAAACATCTGTTTACAATTTTTATGCATTCTCAGAAACAGGCTCCGCCGGAATAAACCTGCGTTCCTGATAATGACCGGACATGCCGGAAGCCTCGTTCTCCTTCGCTTCCTCGCAGAAAGTTTCCTGATTATTCAGCAATACCTTTCCACGTTTATCAATCTTCGTATAATTACCGTCAGCGCCAAGAATATGCGCCTTTACATTATCCGCCAACTGAATATCCAGAATGTGCTTTACCTTCTCTTTCAAAGCCGGATCCTCCACCGGGAACAGGATTTCCACACGCCGGTCCAGATTTCTCGGCATCCAGTCCGCACTTCCCATATAAATTTCCTCAAAACCATCATTCAGGAAATAGAAAATACGACTGTGCTCCAGGAAATTGCCCACGATAGACCGGACACTGATATTTTCACTGATACACGGTATACCAACCCTCAGGCAGCAGATACCGCGGACAATCAGCTCGATCTTCACTCCCGCGGCGGACGCTTCATAAAGAGCCGCAATGATATCACGGTCACACAAAGAATTCATCTTCGCAATAATATGAGCTTCTTTTCCTTCTTTTGCATGCTTCATCTCCCGCTCGATCAGACGAAGAAATTTTTTGCGCAGCCAGATCGGTGCAACTGCAAGCCGGTTCCAACTCTCCGGCTCAGAATATCCCGACAGCATATTAAACACTGCTGTTGCATCCTGTCCAATCGGTTCGGAGCAGGTAAACATACCCATATCTGTGTACAATTTTGCTGTGGAATCGTTATAGTTTCCGGTTCCCAGATGCACATAACGACGGATCCCGTCCTCTTCTTTTCTTACAACCAGAGCGATCTTGCTGTGTGTCTTAAGTCCTACCAGACCATATATAACATGGCATCCTGCCTGCTCCAGCTTTCTCGCCCAGACAATATTGTTTTCCTCATCAAAACGCGCTTTCAACTCCACCAGTACCGTAACCTGTTTTCCATTCTCCGCTGCTTTTGCCAAAGCCGCAATGATCGGAGAATTGCTGCTGACACGATACAGTGTCTGCTTGATTGCCAGCACATCCGGGTCTGCGGCTGCCTGACGTATAAATTCAACGACCGGTGTAAAGGACTGGTATGGGTGATGCATCAGTATATCCCCTTCCCGGATTGCGGCAAAAATATCCGTCCCCGGCTTTAATTCCGGTACATCCTGCGGCTTGTATGGCTCATATCTGTATTCATCATATCCTTCCAGACCATACATCTTCATCAGAAATGTCAGATCCAGCGGTCCCGGAATCTTAAATACGTCCTCGGATGCAACATGCATTTGCTCCTTTAAAAATTTCAGAAGCTTCTTATCTACCTTCTCTTCTACTTCCAGCCGGATCACCGCACCCCGCTGACGTTTTTTCAACTGCTTTTCAATTTCCTTTAAGAGATCTTCCGCCTCGTCCTCATCGATACTCAGATCTGCATTCCGCATGATGCGGTACGGAAAAGCACAGATGACCTCATGCCTGGAAAACAGCTTTGGAAGATTTTTTTCTATAATCTGTTCCAACAGAATAAATACATAACGCTCCTCATCGGGATGCTCCGACGGAATTTCCACAAACCGGGGCAGTACGGATGGTACCTGCACGGTGGCAAACTCCACATCTTTCTTCGTATCCTCTGTTGCAAGCATGGCTGCAATGTTCAATGTCTTATTGCGAACCAGCGGAAACGGGCGGGAAGCATCCACAGCCATGGGCGTCAATACCGGATATATATTCTCCATAAAATATTTATCTACATATTCCGCCTGCTTTACGGTCAGATCCTCATATGCATCCAGAATGATAATTCCATGTTTTCTGAGTGCAGGCACAATAGAACGATTATAGGTAGAATACTGCAAGTCCACCAGATCTCTTGTGTCCGCATTGATTTTCTCCAACTGTTCCTTTGCATTGAGTCCTGCCAGATCTCTCTTTTTATATTTTACATGAACCTGATCCTTTAAGGAGGCTACACGAACCATGAAAAATTCATCCAGGTTGGAAGATGTAATACTCACAAATTTCAAACGTTCCATGAGAGGGATGGATTTGTCCCTGGCTTCGCTTAAGACACGCAGATCAAATTTCAACCAGCTCACTTCACGGTTTTCATAATTTTCATATGCCAAAAAATCAATTTCTTTTTCCATAAATCTGCTATCCTCCCTAACGTGCCTTTCTCTCTTTTAATACCGGCTTGATACTGAAAATTTCCTCAAACTGCTTCGACTGCTGCTGAAATTTTTTAGATTCCCACACAAAATTATCTTCTGCGGATACCGTCATGATCAACTGGCGCTCCTTCAGTACCGCCTTAAATTCTGTCATTTTCTGCTTATGACTGCGGTCCATCGCATTGGCAAGACGCAGGATCGAAGCAAATTTTGCCACCCGGATATACTGCTCTCTTGTGAGATCTTCCTCTATATCCTCGTAAGTATCCAGAGGCATCTCATGATATTTCACCGCACAGGCTACGATCTCCCGCTCCACATGGCTCAGACCGATGATCTCGGATGACATAATGATCCGATAAGACATGTCGGAATGCTCCGACAGGCATACATATTTCCCGCAGTCATGGAGCCACACTGCTGTCTGAAGCAGGATCCGGTCTCTCTTATCCATACCGCCTGCCTTCCTCATAGCATCAAATATAGCAAGAGCTGTCACGTTCATCGCTTCCAGATGCTCCTTGTGACACTCGTAACGTTTTGCAATACGCTTTGCCGCATGTAAAATATCCGCATCGAAATCATGATTCAGCTTTAACAGCCTGTTCTTCAAACCATAATTGCATGTAATACCATCATTGATATTTACTCCCGGCAGCCATACATACTCCGCTCCCAGATTCTGGGTGACGCGGGCATATAAGATCACCAGCGGTATAAACAGCGGATTATTGACGTTCAGATTTTCAAAGGTATCCGCCAGCTCGTCCTTTGGCATCCGGGAAACATTCGTAAGCAGCGTCTGAAAATCCCCCGCATTCATCATCTCAGACGGTGACATCTGCGCTGCTGTAAGTCTCGGTGTATTCTGTACATATTTTCTGCAAACATCCGTCAGGAAATTCCCGACTAAGATCACATGTCTGATCTTCTTTTTTCGGATAAAAAGTATATTCAATGCATCCATCTCTTTATCCACAATCTCATGGATGCGCAATACCTCATTTCTGGACAACTGAGGCTCTAAACTCAGATTGTAGAGAATACGAAGGGAACCCATGGGGATTTGCTGGGAAAGCTCCATTTTTCCCTTATCAAACAAGGTAAACTGCACACTGCGTCCGCCCACATCCACGATCGCAGCACCTTCCTGGATCAGCGTCTCAAATTCCGCAATACCCGCGATAGACTCATAGGTCAGGAAACGCTGTTCCGAATTGCTGAGCAGTTGTATCTGAAGACCGGTGCGGATCTTTACCTGATCTAACACAAAGATCATATTCTTCGCATCACGGATCGCTGCACCCGCACAGATCAAAGACGCATCGATCCGGTATGCTTCCATGATTTTTTTGAAATCCAGCAGCACCTCACATAACTCATCCACTTTCTGATACCCGATGCTGCCGCTTTGATAAGTATCTGTGCCAAGCTCCAGGTGATGCCTCAGATGATCCACTGTACGAATCGTCTTTTTCCCGCTGAGCTCCTGAATCTTCATACTAATGTTGTAAGAGCCGATATAAATTGAAGCAATGGTAAATACGCTCATATCCCTCTCCTCTAATCCATCCTTCCTAACAGATGATTGATAAACTGCTGAGCTGTCCTGCCTGACAGACCTCCGTGGCTCAACTCCCACTTATTTGCCTCAAGCAGAAGCTCATCCTCATCCATCTCAATGCCATGTTTTTCTGCAAGAACCTTCACAATGTTCTGAAATTCTTTCTTATCCGGTGCACAGAAGAAAATCGTCTCTCCAAACCTTGCCACTAAAGAAAGCTTTTCCTGTACCGTATCGGAGGCATGAAGCTGATCTCTGCGCCCTTCCTTATCCGCAAACTCCTCCTTGATCAGATGTCTGCGGTTTGAGGTTGCATAGATCAATACATTGTCCGGCTTTTTCTCCAATCCTCCTTCAATGACCGCCTTAAGATATTTGTACTCAATCTCAAACTCCTCGAAGGAAAGATCGTCCATGTATATGATAAATTTGTAATTCCGGTTCTTTACCATGGAGATCACCGGATTCAGATCCTGAAACTGATGCTTATATATCTCGATCATGCGCAGTCCCTGATCGTAATATTGGTTGACGATTGCTTTAATGCTGGTGGATTTTCCTGTTCCGGCATCACCGAACAACAGACAGTTATTCGCTTTCTTTCCCTTCACAAAGGCTTCTGTATTTGCAATCAGCTTACGTTTCGGGATCTCATATCCGACCAGGTCTTCCAGATGCACATGTGCAATATTTGTGATTGGAACGATCTTCGCTCCGTCCTCATCATGCTCAATCCGAAATGCCTTGTGCAGCCCCAGCTCTCCCACACCGAACTCACCGTAAAACTGTGTGATGGCAGCCTGAAATTCTTCCGGTGTGCCGCTCTCTTCCAGATGTGCGCAGCATTCTAAGATACGATCCCGGATGCGCTTATTAAACACATTTCCGTTTTCTCTCGGATTATAAAAATCACAGAGAATGTCAACGCTGTCCACACCAAGCTCATCCTCAAGCTTATGAAAGTCAAAGTCAAAATATTCCTTCAAAATCCTAAAATCATGAAGTGCCGCCTTGCTGATGCTGCCCTCCACGGCTCCCACCATCTCACAGGACGTACTGTAGGCATTTTCATTGTTTGCCATCAGATAGGTGAGATAGTTATGCCATAAATTTCCGCAAAAGCCATGGCTCACCGCCAGCTCCAGCAGACTATGGAAGCATTCATAAAACAATGCGGCAATGTCTTCTTTGTTATAATAATCATCCTTGTAATGCTGCATGATCCAGGTGAGATTATAAAAAATATCATCGGAATCAAAATTTTTGTATAATAAAAGCTCTGTCGTATTTCTCATTTTTCTTATGCCTTCTTTTCCAGAAATTCATGCTGATGCTTGCGGCTCATTGCCATGATATGCTCGAACAGTTCCCGCACATCCTGCTTTGTAGCATCGGAGGATGCCAGCGTCTCCACCTGATCCAGCTTTGCCACCTCTCTTGCTTTATCGTAAACGGGTTTGCCGGTACTTCGCTTATATTCTGCCACCTGTGCAGTTAATTTAATCCTGTCCTCATAGAGCCTGACCAACTGTTTGTCGATCTGATCTATCTCATCTCGAATATCTGCTAAATCTCTCATTTTTTATCTCCTGAATATTCAACCATTTGTATAGTTTTATCATACTCCAATTTATCGGAAAATTCAATAAAAGGCTGCCAGGATTGGCAGCCTTTCGTTGATTTTTTTCTTTTTTTATCTAATAAATGTGTCCAAACTTTTCACATGCCTGCATTACAGCAAAAAGCTTCCCTCCCGGCATATACTGAACCGGGTCATACATATGCAAAGAAGCCCCATAAATCATATAACCTCCATCCGCTGCATATGTATCTATACAACGCTTCACCTCCATCTCAATTTCCTCATCCGTCACGCCAACACGATCTACTACATCCTGAACATTAAGTCCTCCCATAATACCTGCTCTTCCCAATGTCTTTTTCTTCATTTCCGGGATATGATTTACATGCTGTACCGGATCAAAAGCGGTGATGCCAATATCAAGAAAATCATCCAAAAGATCATCCATTTTCCCGCAACAATGCTGTTTATATGTCATACTTGTCTTTTTACACGCCGCCACAATCCTTGCAATATGAGGCTTGAAAATCTCACGAAATGTATCCTTTGACATAAACAATCCATTCATATGAGCATAGTCATCCAGATATGTAAAATAGTCCGGCTGATAATATTGTCCTGCCAGCATCATAAACTCAATTTTTTTGTCCGCAATGGCTCCCACCAGATCATACACTGCCTCCGGCTCTTCCATAATTGCACACAGAGCATTTTCAAATCCCATCAAAAAATGGAGACGTTCAAAAATTCCGTTTGGACAAAACAGATCCTGTACATAATGCTCTTTATCCAAATGAAGCATTTCCTTTTCCTGCGCAGCAATCCCTTCCCATGGAAGTTTACTGTAGTCGGGAAACTTAACCACCGATTTCCATTCCGTCACATCCTTCAGAATCGGCTCCACGGTCGGAGTGGGTGTAAACATTCCTCCCGCACTCTCTGTCGGGGTCTGATGAACACCATATCCGTCATAACCGGGCCCCTGAAACATCGGCGGCGCCTCCAGAGAAGCGGATGCCGGAATAATCTGACAGGCATCAAAAAAACAGGGCACATACTCCGGTTTTTCTCCTTTTAACGCAATCAATGCATTTTCGCGCTTAGATAACATAGCATACTCCTTTCCAACTATCCTGATTTTTCTGTCTCATGCAAACTGCTTATATACATTATTATAGTATGGAAACGCAGACATAATTTTTCAATTATCAAATTATTCTATGCACATATTGAAATAATATGAAAACTGACTTATTATGAAAGAAAAAGGAGTTGAACAATGGAACTTCGTCAAATTCATTTTTTTCTGGCCGCAGCCAGAAGTTTAAATTTCACAAGCGCTGCAAATGAGCTGCAAATATCTCAGGCAACTTTGAGCCGACATATATCTGCCATGGAAAGCGAGTTAAATCTTCTGCTTTTTATTCGTGACAACCGAAATGTTCGGCTAACTTCATGCGGGGAATATCTCTATCGGGAGTTCACAAAGTTTTATGAAAATTACCAATGCATCACCGAAAATGCCAAGCGGATTTTCGCCGGATATAATGGCGAGCTGACTTTCGGTGTACTGGAAGAAATCAAACTGGAAACGTATCTCAGGGACAGCCTTTTCGCCTATCAGCACGATCATCCAAATCACACACTGGATTTCTGCCGACGATCCTTTAAAGGAATTACAGATGGGCTTCTGGATGCATCTTTGGATTTTGGGATCACATTCTTTTTTGATATAGCAGACATAACATCTTTGAACTATCGAGTCATATCCCATGTCACAGATGGAATTGTCATATCCTCTCGTCATCCACTGGCACACAAAAAGGTATTTTATCCAGAAGATTTTAAAAACCAGACATTTATTATCATATCCAAATTAGACAGCCATAATGCGGAACGTCAGGCTATAGATTATTGTATGCAGCATGGCTTCTATCCAAAGCTCCGGGTCGCACCAAATTTGGATACAGCTATGCTCTGGGTCGAAGCCGGGATTGGACTTGCCTTTACCTTTTCCGAAGCAATTTCTGTCCTAAACCCGTCAATGACCTTTATTCCTTTTGCACCGGACGCCTTTATTCCCGGTTCCATGCTTGTACTGGCATGGAATGAAACAAATACCAATCCGGCAATCCCTGTATTTTTAAAAGAATTCGAAAAACGAAGCAGAGTGCATTGATACACTCTGCTTATCATTTTTCATGGTTTTTGCTTCTCCGAATATTATATGATCCCCGAAAATCGCATTTGCGGAAATAAATCCTTCCATATTTACTTCATCCGCCATATTCCAGATTATGGACCACACACTTATTATATATAACCGCATACAGAATCCCTATCGCACAAATCCATACACCCTGCAACCCAAGCTGGTATACACTCCCCTCACCCATAAGCTGTTTCGTTGGAATATCATATATATACGGAATGGGGGTATAATACACAATCCTCTTTATACCGGAAAATAACAAATCACTCGGTATCACCTGCCCGCCCAGTATAAAAAGAAATGACAGACTGAACAAATATAATAATAAATGACAATACAAATTCCATTTGGAACCATTTTTGCTCTTTGATTTTCAATCTCATACCAAACAAATATGGATTTTTAATTTGTTGATTCATATCTTTTTCTTCCTCTTTTCCAATTACCTGCTGCCCGGTCCAAGACTGTCTATGATCTGGTCAATCTCATCCAGCTCTCTTCCAAACTTCACACCCCATTCCGTCTGCAATAGTTTCTTTTTCTTTTTGTAGGTTTCAATAGCTGCGCTATAGTTTCCAAGACGAATATAACACTGTGCAATGGCATCCTGAAAATCAGTATATCTCGGCGGTTCCATTGCATCAAACCCGTTCTGCCAGTACAGGATCGCCTCTTCATAGCATTCATTCCGACAAAATGCATTGGCTACGCTAAACTGGATTCTCCAGTCATTCCCGTATGTTTTTGCCAGTCTTTCATATCTGGCTCTGACACTTGCAAATCCTGCGGCAATTTCGTCGATCCAAATGTCATATGTCTCATTTAAATTGTCCGAATTGACACATTTTTCTTCTTCAAGAACCCGTCTTGCTTCCGTTAATCTTCCATCGTCAATCAGATTATCCAGCAAAAAGAAATATGCCCTCACGTTCTTTGGTTCATCACGGATGATTTTATACCAGTAATCAATCAACTCACCATGATTTCCAACATTCCAATCATATACCTTTCCATGATTTACATTGCTGATGATTGTCATATCCTGCTTGGAATTTGGCTTCAGCTCCAGTGACCGCTTTGCGTAATGTGACGCCTTTTTCCCCATGCTCGCTGCCCAAAACTCGTAGAGATTTGCAAGCAGATTGATCGCCTTATAATTTTCTGCATCCCTCTGGATTTCCGTAAGCAGAAAACTCTCTATATTTAAATATTCCGTATTGCTTATGGATGCCGCATAATCCAGCATATGCTCAATTTTTTCATAGCGCTTCTCTTTGGAGTATTCAAACAGATCATCGATCCTAATACCAAAATAAGCAGCAATATCCGGAAGCAGAGCGATATCCGGCTGTGACAGATCACCTTCCCATTTGCTGACCGCCTGACTGGTCACACCGAGATGCTCTGCCATATCACTCTGCGTAATTCCCTTATCCCTTCTGAGCTGCCTGATCTTTGCTCCTATCGTTGTCATATATTTCACCGTCCTTTTTTCATATATCGGATCCGATGAATTTATTATACGCTCAGCTTGATTCAACTGTAAATCGAATATCCGTTTAAATTTTGAAACTATTGGTTGAACCTGTTTTCTAACATTCGAACAAGTATCAAAATATTGCCAGTTTTTCTTTCTCCCTATTATACTCCTCAAATTTGCTCTCATGTGAGAAAATATAAAATGGAATCAAGAATAAGAGCTTCCTATCAAAAATTTCTTCCAGCGTATAGTTCTTTACTTTTAAAACGGGAATTTGATATTCCCCATTTTTGCCCGGTTCCGGAATCTCAATCTGTACCTTAAATCTATCCGGCGTATTTTTGTAGGAACGCAGATATAAAACAGCAGAACGTGGAAATGGCACCTTCAGCACATCCCCATAACCGCTTGTAAAACACAATGAAACACCCTCTCTTACCTTCTCCAATGCTTTACTGTATGCTCCTATATCAGTCAACAGGTCCTTCCACAGCATTGTAATCAATAATGCCTCATGTATCCGATACAATCTCCGTATTGTAAATGTCAAAGGGTATTTCCATATACTCTGTCAACAACTGCCAGGTTCCCTTATTTGCTCTCCGCTTTCCCTTTTCCAGCGCACGGTAGGTTTTTTCGCTGCAGACGTGATCGTCTATTTCTCTCACCCGCAGCTTTCGTTCTGCCCGATAAGTCCTTAATACTTCATGCAGAAGATAATATTCCTGTGAAATCTGCTCTCCTACCAGATTTTCCGACTGGATTCCATACTCTTTTTTTACTTCCTCCAACGTCCACAGATAATCTTTGTATTCCTGTATTTCAGTAATACCGAGCTTTTCGGATTCCTGTATGAGTCCGCGCAAAATACATCTCAACCCGCTTAAATTTGCCATCTGCCGCTGAAGCTCCAATGCCTTTTCATAATAAGCTAACTCAAACTTCCCACACCAATAAGGTGTGTTGAACATTGAAAATTCAATATTTCAGCCAATAAAAATGGCATAAATACGGTTCCTTTGGTATAATGGAATTGACCAAAAACCAATCACCAAGGAGGATTTATGCCATGTCCATTATATCACAGAACGACACAAATGAGGTAGCTTTTGTTGACTGTATTCAGAGATTTTTTTCTAAACACAAGGTTGGTGAGATCCTGAAAAAATGTAACGGTACCAAGGAAAAAGGCGTATCGGCCATTTCTCTTCTGAAATACAAACTTGGCAATATTTTTATCGGACGCAGCATGTATATGCAGCAACGCACAGGATCCTTTAAAGAGGGCTTTTCCAAGAACACGTTCTATCGGTTCTTGAATTCCACAAAGACGAACTGGCTCCGTTTTACCTCTCTTCTTGCGGCAGATATCGTTAACCATGACCTTAAGAATCTGACCAGTGAAGACCGTACAAATGTATTCATCGTTGATGACAGCCTGTTTAACAGATCCAGCTGTAAGAAAACCGAACTGGGATCCCGTGTTTTTGACCATACGGACATGTCCTATAAAAAAGGATACCGCATGCTCACGTTGAGCTGGAGTGACGGTAACACGCTTATTCCTGTGAACAGCTGCCTTGTTGCATCTTCCAAAGAATCTAACATAATTGGACCAGTTAAAACATTTGACAAAAGAACCATTGCCGGTCAAAGAAGAAAACTGGCCCAGACAAAAGCTCCGGAAGTAATGCTGACTCTTCTTGATACAGCAGTATCATGCGGATTATCCGCAGATTATGTCCTGTTTGATTGCTGGTTTGCCAATCCTGCCCAGATCACAGCGATAAAATCAAGAGATATAGATGTCATTGCTATGGTTAAGAAGAGCAGCCGGATCAAATACAGTTACAACGGTGAATCGTTGAACATCAAGGAAATCTATGCCAGGAACAAAAAACGTCGGGGCAGGTCAAAATATCTGCTTTCTGTAGATGTCATGGTTGGGAAGGAGAATCCAATCCCAGCCAAAATAGTATGCGTTCGAAACAAGGCAAACCGGAAGGACTGGCTTGCTTTTCTGTGTACGAACCCTTCACTTTCCGCAGAGGAGATCATTCGAATTTATGGCAAACGCTGGCAGATTGAAGTTTTCTTTAAGACCTGTAAGTCTATGCTGAACCTGCTCGGTGAATGCCACAGCCTTTCCTATGATGCACTGACCGCCCATACTGCGATTGTATTTACCAGATATATGCTGCTGGCTTTAGAACAGCGACAAAACGAGGATCAGCGAACCCTTGGGGAACTGTTTTTCTTTCTGGTTGACGAAATGGCAGACATTACTTTTTCGCACTCTCTGTGTATTCTGATGGATGCCCTTATGGCAAGCCTTCAGGAAGTCCTGAAGCTCAGCGATGAACAGTTGGCGGCATTTACTGCCGACTTTGAGTCTCGTCTGCCAAAATATCTGCGAGAAGCATTGCATCCAATGGCAATAACGGCATAAATCGCTATTTTGTTAGCTGAAATATTGAATTTTCAAGGTGCAAAGCCCATTTTAGGTATGGGAAGTCTTAGTAAGCTAACTTTTCATTGGAAGGCGCATCCTGCATATATGTCCCGTATAGACACACCGCTTTTCCAAAGACCTTTACCCTCTCATCTTCCTGATAGCAAGCATCTATATACTTTAATATGGATTTCAATATGGGTTCTTCCTCTATCCATTTTTCCGGGTAAAGCTTAAGCTTCTTTTCTATACAGATCAGTATATATGTCAATTCACTGGTGCTGATACAGTCATCCGGGGATATATTGTCCATATTTCCGGTAATTGTAAGTGAAACAGCGCTCTCCATCATAGATATATCATCGGATAAATATCCCTTCCAAAAATCTGCAAACTGTCTCTGCAAAACCGAATGAATATTTCCAGACTGCGCGATCTCACTCGTCCAATCCTCCGGTGTTTTCTTGGACAGTACCAGAGACATCCCGCCATAAGTATAGTATT
>CAYRZL010000065.1:0-15392 GCA_964428795.1 uncultured Lachnospiraceae bacterium
TTTAAACCGCAAACCAGAAATCTTATAGCTATTGTATTTCTTATTGTTATCTGCCACCTGAATAATCTTTACATTTGTTTCGTTTTCATAAGGCCAAGTATAAAAAGTGTGTCTCATGTAGCGCAGGGAAAATACGGAATGATGATAAGGGCTTTCCATATATCATGCATTTTTTACCTCAAATCCCATACATCAACTCCGGTTTTCGGGTCGGTCATCCGTCCGATCACCATTTTTGCTGCCGTTATCAATATTTCCCCTGTATAATTGATGACAGCTTCTGATAAGTGACCTGCCAAAACAACAGGTTCTCCATTTCCATCAAGATAAGAAAACACTCCATGACAATGAAGAAACGGTTCTCCATCCTTTTCCCTACTGATATTCCCCGTCAGGGAAATCATCTCAATCATCCCCGAAGCCGTATGATCCGTAAATGTATCGGACTCCGGTAAATAAGTAGAAACCGTAACTGACCCACAAGCCCCAATCCCTTGCATCCATGCGGTCAAAATCTTCTCTTGTTTACAAACCTTTAGTATGGACGATACCACTTCTTCATCCTTATCAATTCTTAAATATACTGTATTATCAATTCTTTTATAATCCATAATTATCTTATCACTTGAAAAACATTGGCTGTATTTATAATGATGTATCTGCCGCAGCTTTTGCCATCATTTTGAGATTTTCCATGGAAGTGCCATGCGGAACATCACAGCCGGGCATGAGAGCAAAGGGTTTTCCTCCTGCCGCCTGAATAGCCGCAACAGACTCCTCATATACCTTCTGAGGCGTTCCTCCAAACATGGTTGCCGATCTTAATCTCATGTCTGGGGCGAAAAAGCATTTTTATCGCCACGTAATTTGTAAAATAACCGATGAGTCCCCCGACAATAGGTCCCGCCAGATAATGCATGACTACACTGAAATTCATAATTCTCTCCTCTTAACCCTTTATGCAAACAATGGAAAGCAAGCTTCACGAACTTTCTATTCTTGAACATTAGTAGTTCAAGAATCATGCATTGTCATGAATGAAAGGACCCCGAAATGATATCGCTATAATATCATATCAGGGCTCCTGTTTCTATTGCATCTTTTATTTCTTACAAATATTTATATTTTGCATCTACCCCTGTACCTTCAAGCTCAAAACTATAGTACGGACAAATCTGCGGGTCTTCGATTACCCGATATAACGAATAAAGTTGGGGCAAAAAAACTTCCCAATTTCCTACTTCTTCAGCCGCGTGAGCTGCCCAAATCAATCCGGAATCTTCATACTGATCTCCGATTTCATGGAGAGGGACTGCTGATGACATACCTACAACCCCGGCTTCACTTGACTGCCACTGATGAATCCGGTAAGCCTCTTTTCTCGTCGTCTCCGGGTCATAAGTATCTTCTTTTCCTTCCAAATTAAATCCTACTGCTACAATTGCATGGTCATATTTCAGAATTTGACGTACATGTTCAGGTACCTTTGAGACATCATCGAGGCGAATATAAGGCGTGATCAGATTTCCGTCATTCCATTTCTGAGGTGCCCTGTGAATGGAACCGATCGGTCCGTTTTCTCTGGGATCGATCATCCAGGATAAACCTACATGTTGATTCGGATGCCACAAATGATCACATTTCTCCATATTGCACCAGAACCAATTCAGCATTTTTGCTGTTACTCCTTCCAGTTCCCACTCAAGGTGAGTTCCATATGCATCCTGTCTGGGATCGTTTAACATTTTATGTACCTCCTGTTATCTTTTTCTTTTATTATATATTGAAAAAAACATAATTTGAAATTCCAATAAAAAAACAAAATTCATACAGATTTTAAATAAATCTGTATGAATTTTATCTTTATCAGCAAACTTATTCTTTACAGATTACTTATTTTTTGAATGAATATTTCCTTTTCTTTGGCATGATAGCCATCTTTCCACACAAGCCACACATGCGTTTTCGCATCGATCGGAAGTGTTGAAAAAAATTCTTTATTACACCCCGGTCCCCAATCATCATTAATCATTACACCCATTCCATTCTGAACATTTGCATTGATGGTTTGTATGTTATCCACCGCACGGATTGTGGGGACAAAATGATACGATGCACAACATTCCTTCATAAATTTTACAGCATAATTGAATTCATCATCCAGTGCAAAAAAGATTTCATCTTTAAAATCATCCGGCTTTAAATCCGGCTTGTCCGCCAACGGATGATTCGCTGCATATACGATAGCTTTTGAAATTTCTGCAACCTTTTGATATTGGAGTTGGTATTTTTCAACATATGGCGTTTCAATCATCAGTGCCAGATCCAAATCATTTTCCATCAATCCATCAATCATTTCCTGAAAACTCAAACATTTGAGCTCTATATCAAATTCAGGATATTCTTTACACAAATCAATACAAAATTCCGAAAATCTGCGGGGCATGATCCAACCTTCCAGATATCCGAAACGTATTTTACATTTTTTAATACGGATCAGGTTCTGGATTTCCCGAACGGTTTGATCAAATTCAAACTTCCATTTGGAAAATAATTTATAGTACATCTCTCCCGCTTCTGTCAATTCAACTTTTTTGGTTGTACGCCGGAATAATGTACAGTGCAGCTCATCTTCCAAATTTGCCACATATCTGCTGATTGTCGGTTGTGTAAGATAAAGTTTTTCAGAAGCCCTTGTATAATTTTTAAGTTCGGCCACGCTTAAGAAACATTCAATCTGTTTATCGTTCATAAATAAATTGTACTCCAACATATAAAGAAACGCAATCATAAATGTCACAAAACAGCCTGCACAAAAACTTTTGCACAGACTGTTTTGTTGTGACGATACAGCATATCGGCACACTTGGTTTAGGTATATTAAAAGGATTTCTCTTATTTCCGTCCAACCAAAGCATCATCCAACGGTTTTCCGGCTGCTTCCCTGTATTTATCATCTACTTCTTTTACATGTTTTCCGCTGAATAACAGCATTAATACGATACCGATCACACCTGCAATTGCGATTACAATAAAGCAGAGACGGTATCCGAAGAAGGAGTAGATCAGCATTGCCACTACCGTCGGTGCAACAGCATTGAAAATATTTGCAATCGGGTTTAAGCAGGCAAATACACTCGGGAAGTCCTCTCTTCTCCAATACTGTACCACCACGGATACGGTAAAGTTCGAGGAAGCGCCCATAAATACTGCTAGAAGCAGCATTGCAACGATCAGGCAGGTGGCGTTCGGAATCGAACCGATTGCTCCGGAAATTACCATAATGATGACAGAAATAATCATCGCTTTCTTTGTGCCGATCGCGGTATCAATCAACCCCAGGCCATAACTTCCGATGATTCCGAATACCATGACCAGCACCATGATCAGACTATAATTAATCGTTTCATAGGAAGCAAGCACATAAGAAGACTGTGTCATCATTCCTACGGAAAACATAAGAAGCAGACCACAGGTAACGCTTGCAAACCAGAAATCACGGTTTTTCAGGGAATGTCCGGTAGTCCAAACGGTTGTTTTTCTGTTTTCGATTTCCTCAAGCATCATCTGCTTTGCTATCTCCGGTGTAAAGCTTCTGTCGTTGTCACGATAAGCTCCGCACTGTTCCGGGAAATCCTTTACAAAAATCACACCGATCACCCATCCGACGATACAGATGATCAAAAACGGCAGGAAGGCCGGTGCCGGATTCGGAGTGCCTGACTTAAACACATTTCCTGCAAAGACACCGATCAGGCCATTACCGATGGGGAATGCCAGGGTTGCGATACCCATAATCGTTCCTTTTCTTCTCGGGAACCACTGTCCGGTCAAAATACTGCACGCAAAGGTACAGTAGATAACGACAAATACAGACTCTAAGAAGAACGCGATCAGATACGGAATACTCACACCGAATGCCGGCGGGTAAAAGGTAAGGATGCATCCCATGATCAAGGAGATTGCACCTGTGATCGTTGTCAGTCTCTTAATACTTTTGATCTTGCCAATGAATTTGGACATAATGAGCTGAATTACGATGGCAACCAAAGTACCTGCGGTAAAAATCATTGGCAGTAATGTCGCACCGCCATAAAGATCAGCCAAAATGTTCATTGGATAGTTTGTAAATACAATCTGTGTAAAAAATGCTGCCGCCTGAAAAATCAACAGCATATATCCGTAAAAACCTAATCCTATATTTTTCTTTTGCTGCATAGTCAAATCCCCCTTTTTCCTATTATCTCATCGTAATGTAACCACGATAATTTGCAAGATTATTGCTCGGCGTATAATCTGCCACCGCGCCGGAGCAAATATTATGATATGGTTTTAAATATGGGAAGGTATCCTGCTGTGCCCATTCCGGTTTTTCTACCGCTTTCATATCTTCCACCATTACTTTATACCAGCCGGACTGGTTCTCAAACCAGACTTCCAGCACAAAATCCATCACACATCCATTGATATCTTTTTTTACACTACTGCATAGGATACGTGTACATTCAGGAGCAGCTTCCATGATTGGAATCACTTTCTCAAATAACCATTTCTCTCCCTCGGCTTTATCGACGCCCTCCGGAAATCCGATTGCCATGTTAAAACGGTAATTTGCTCCATCCTCTATCGTGCGGCCTTTTCCTTTGATATCTTTTTCCCACCACATGGGAAGAAAGGCAAAGATGAATGGCTTTCCCTCTGCATTGTTTGATTTGCGCGCTGCATTTCCCGTGTCACCTTCCGCCTGGAACTGACCGCCACCCAATGCACTTTCCGGAATATTTCCCTGCCATACTAAAACATCCATCGGGAATGTCTCAGCCATGGCTTTGATTTCAAGACGCGGATCCAAGTCACTCACCAGCCAATGATGCTCGGTCAACTGCATCCTCGCATATCCGAACTTTTCTCCCTCCGGGGGAATCGGAAATGTAGGATAAAAAGCATATTTCGTCACATATGGCTCAAACTGTGAAATACTTTCCGGTATGTGTGTTTTGTAAACCCAATGATAAAGCTTGGGTCTGTAATCTTCTTTCACAACATCCACATAGATAAGGCTCCTCATAGGTTCAAATTTAAAATCTGCCATAATATCCCTCCTCAAATGAATAATATTCTGTTTTAATACTTCATATAATTTCTGGCTGTGTCAAACATTGCATGCAGATTCTCCGGTTTTGCCACATCGAGACTCATGTCGCAATTTAAGATGTATCCGCCGCCCGGTGCCCAAACATCAATGGTTTTCTTTACATTTTCAACCACCTGTTCCGGGGTTCCATACTGTAGAAGAGTACCGTCCACACCACCGGTAATACAAATCTTCCCGGCAAACAATTCTTTTGTTCTCTCCACATTACAGTTAATAATGGTAAAAATACATTTTCCTGCCGGAAGCTCATTGGCAAAAATGTCCATCTTGTCATCATATTTGTCTTCCAAAAATACATGAGGAACACCGCCACATTCGATAACCGCCTCAATGCATGCTTTAAGACCAGGCCAATAGAATGTCTGAAACTGCTCGCGACTCATAAACATATCAAAACCGTTATGTATAAAGAAAACGAAGTTTTTGCAAAACGGCTGCGTTGCAAAAGTCTGTTTAATGGAACGAACCTGAATCTTGGTACAAGCGTCCAAAGCGATCAGCAATTCATCCGGACATTCTATCATATCCATCGTGGTATTTAAAAATCCCCGCAAAGTATCATTGAACACATCAAAAGGTGCTACTCCCGCCTGATCGCACAAGCTCGGCCATCCCATTCCGGCCAGAATGCCCATAATCTTTCCGCCTGCTTCTGCCATATGAAGCATTTTTTCTCCGGCTTCAGAAAGTGCTGCAAATGCTGCCTTTACCGGCGGCAGTCCGCAGGGAATCATACTGTAGAGTCCGCCCTGCCAGATAGAATTGGAAAAGTCCACCATTTCCAGTCCTTTCAAAGCTCCATAATGTCTCGGCAGAATTTTCCGCATGATAAAACCGGTCGGATCCTCCGCATATTCCAGATATTCATCCTGCGTCATATACCCGTCTTCTCTGTCAATTACCTGAAATCCTGAATTGGGATCAGCAATCTGTTTACCCGGCCATCTTAAATACTGACAGTCCAGCAGATCAAGAGCCGCCCCCGGGTAAATACTCTGCGGTCCCCAGGACATATCCGGCTGATACTCCTGATGATAACGAATAAAAGACGACTCCGTTTTTGCATAATCCTGCATTGCATCCTGAACGGTTATCTCACCATAAAGATGAATCGGCAGGTACATGACCATCGGTGCAGCAAGCACATGGCTTGTCCTTTTACATTCCAATGTGTCCTGAAAAAAGGCCATTCGTCGTAAAAATTCCGGTCCCGGTTTCATAGTTGTCTGGTTGTCCATCCTATTTCCTCCTCCCTAAATAATGAATCATATAATTCCTGTATCTTATCATCCGGTACATCCGCCGGATGATTGATTATTTGATTTTGGATGGTGAAGACGTCGGCTCACAAACTGCTGTATAATGAGCTTTGCGGGCTTTAAACTCCGGATCTTTTCCAAGATCCAGGAAATGGCTCTCCTTTTCAAAAATATCCTGTCCATGCATAATCTTACCACTCACAAGATCATGGGCATGGACGCGCTGTCCGTTGATACCGAGAGATTCGTCCCATGTAAATTTGAATCCACCGTCTACAATATTCAGCCTTCCCTCTAAACCACAATACTCACATACTGCATGGGTTGTTCCCGGGAAGATATAAAATGCATTCCCGTGACAATGCGGGCAGGCGCCTTCTGTACCTTTCCAGAGAGAAAGATCTTCCGACCCATCGATCTGAACGTCATGATCAATAATATACTGGGCAGCTTCAACCAGATTGCGTCCAATCTCTCTCATACGCTCAATCTTGTCATCCTGCATAATAACATCTTTACTCCATGAGAAAAACTCATTATTTACAATCTTCCATCCCGGACTCATTGCGAGCATCGCATGATCCGTCTCACAGCGAACCGCCCAGTCAGAACCGCCAATCGCCACAAAGGAAATTGCTTTCTGTTTGAAATATCTCGGGTTCAGACCTTCTTTTCCCTGCTCTTTTAATTTACCATTCAGCATCAGCAGCATGCCTATATCATGTGAAGGTCCCATACGGTCTGTGACCACATGGAACAAGCCGGATGCTCCGGACTCATAAATCGGATCCACCATCAAAACACCGTCTGCCTCAACAAGTTTCTCATAGAAAGCCGCATAATCATCTTTTTCCGTGCAAATCATGCCCTTACCCATTACAAGACCGCGGGAACATGCAACACAACCTGAGCAGTAATGAATATCCCAGTCAAGCATATGGATAAATTCAATCTCCGCCCCCATTTCTTTTGCGGCTTCAAGAGCCACACGACACATGGTATCGTTGTTTCCGTTTTTTGTCCCGAAAGAAACTCCTAAAATTTTCATCTTGTACCTCCTAAAATAATGAATATATTTCATAAAACCCACTATCAGTTCCTTTTAAAATAAATATCGGTTGCATTTTTCTCAATCATATTTTCCACGCCGCCCAGCAGATCAAACACTCTGGTAACACTTTCCTGTATGTCTGCCTCTTTTGCCAAAGCGACAATTGCTTTTTTACCCATTCAAATACCTCCCGCTAAAATTTCCCGACTTAATAAATAATCCTATATTCACAGTTGGGGTGGTATTTCAAATTTACCACCCCGCTGTCAGTTTTTTATCACAATCTGCTTTTTATTTTTTATTTCGGCCAAACAGACGCTGTACATACTCCAGACCGCTTGCTCCGCCATGCTCTGCATCCGCATATCCGGTTCCGGCATAGAAATATTCTCTTGTCGGAACATCATTCAGTTCCTCCTCGTCAATCTCTGCTACGCAGCGGGCGATAGAACCGTCACCCATATACCAGCGCATCGGGAAACAATAGAATTTAAAACGTTTTCCGGTTACCTTAGAGAGATCACCGCCCAGATTCTCGATACCCACAATACCGTTACCCAGCATTGTCTTATGGCACGGCTCCCAGGTACCCCAGATGCCATATTTCTCAAGTTCACCAAACTTCTTGTCATAGGCTTCCTGACCATGGATGCGGATATACTCCCACTTATTGAATTCAGCATAAGCTTCTTCACCAAACAGCATCTTGTACTCTTCCACAATCGGAGCGCCTGACTGACCCACCAGATCCAGACGGGTGCCGCCGTTTTCACCCATAGCAGTGTGAAGCGGATGATCCAGAGCCTGCATATCCATTGCTACACATTTTACTTTATGCTCAACAAACCATTTACCGGCATCGATACCTGTACCGATGGAATAATGATAATATGCTTTGGAATCGTCATACAGTTTGTGCATGCCTGTGTCAAGGATCAAAACCATACCTTCCAGTTCAGACGGGTCAATTCCTGCTTTTGCACATCCTGCTTCCAGATCTTTTGGCATAATCAGCGCCCACGGCTCCACTTCGATTGGAATACATACCGCATCACCCGTATATGCATCAATCGGCATCTCATGTGTATAACGTGCACGGCGGCCGTCAAACTCATACTCCATTACGTGACGCGGAGCGTCACAATGTGTGCCTGTGTGCTGCGGCACATTGATCCACTGTGTTAAAACACCGCTTTTTGCCATAGAATGTGCGCTGTCAACATTCGGTTTGTTAAAATATGGCCAACGCGGACACTCCTCACTAAATGGATGACTTAAATCAACAAATACTTTTCCCATTTTTTTACCTCCTAAAATAATGAATAATCTCTCGGAATCTCCAGCCTTTGATTTATCAGGCTTTGAGATTCCGTTTTATTTAAAATCCCCCACTTTTTTTGCCAAAAACCCTTGACAAATCCATCGAAAAATGCGGCGCTTCGCGCCCTTGATAAAAAAGTATCTTTTCGATTGGAGGCGATTTTAATTGTTACCTGTTAACTCCGGCGGCCATGCCGCCTACCAAGACTTTGTTACTGAAAATCTCCGTAAATATTATCCTGACCCGGATGCGATTGCCCGCTCTACCTGGGACATCATCGAACGTTTCTGGAATCTTGATCTTTCCTACACGGATGAATTCCTCCGCAGCAAATATTCCGTCTATGGGCCAAAACCAAGGACACCTTCCTGCATGCAGCGGTCTTATCTGCTGTCCATCGATTTTAAAGTCCCTTCGGTCACTGACTGGGCTGCACAGCTTAAGATTAATCCCCTTTATGCTATCCTCAGCGGCTTTGAATTCGGGGATACCCCGGGTGTCGGTACTTTTTATGACTTTTTCGACCGTCTTTGGGATTCCGATTCTGACCATCTTTCTCCCCATGAACACCCTGTAAAAAAGAAGAAGGTCAAAAAGCCGAAGCAAAAAGGCTCAAAAGCCGAATCTGTTGAAAAAATCTCCGTCGACCAGTTATTTAAGCAGCTGGAACCGGCCTCTTTTTCCATGGAAGATCAGCCTTATGCTTCCCTTTTTCAGATTTATCACCGGGAATTCCTGGATCAGTCTGTCAAAAAAGGGCTGATCGATACGGACTCCCTTTCCATTGCCGGTGACGGCACTCCCGTTGTCACCTCTGCCAGGGAACGCAAACACCGTATCTGCGGCTGCGCCGAAAAAGGCATTACCGACTGTGACTGCGACCGCTACTTTTCCCAGCCTGATTGTGATATCGGGTGGGATTCCTCCAGGGATTGCTTTTATCATGGCTATGACCTTTACATGATCGTTGCCTCTGACTCGGAAAGCGACCTGCCCATTTTCCCGCTTTTCCATCCTGCGTCCAAACATGATTCCCATGGCTTTCTGGAAGCCTACTTCAGGATGAAAGCCTTTCTCCCTGACTATCACGTCACCAAATAGCTCCTGGACTCCGCACATGATGCCATGCCTTATTACCTGTATTGCCGCAGGAATGGGATTACTCCGTTTATCGACCTGAATGAAAAGCGGGGAATCAAAGAAACCTACAAGGGCGATTTCACCATTGGCAAAGACGGCGTGCCTGTCTGCAAGGCAGGAAGGAAAATGCACCGTGACGGGTCTGAACCTTCCAAGGCCAGATTAAAATACCGCTGCCCCCTGGCCAGCAGAAAATATGGCTGTTCCTGCTCGGATCCATGCTCGGATTCCAAGTACGGCAGGACCGTACACCTTGCTATGAAAGATAATCCCCGGCTGATTAATATACCGCCCCGTGACAGCAAGGAATGGAAACGGGAATTCAATGGAAGGACTTCCGCAGAACGTTCCAATAAACGCGAGAAATTGGACTTTAAATTAGAGGACGGCAGGCACCGTTCTACTAAGATGTGGTACTGCCGCCTCTATCACATCCTAATGTTGCAGCATTTGGATGCATGGGATCTGCCCTATAAATCGGCCCTAAGAAAGTTGATTCTACAAACGGCATGACCCTTTGATTATTATATACCATTTTTTCAGGCATAGCGACAGTTATGTCTCATTCTCATGTCTGTTTTTTCATTTTCGGATAATATTTACTTTTCAAAGTCCATTGCCAGCGATATCTGGCGATAATCACTCAGGATTCCGAGAGATTATATGACTCCTATAATTCCTATATCTCATAACCCGATGCTTCCACCGGATTATTGATTCAATGAAACAAAAATATTTCTTTCATTATATAGTAAAAATCGCATAATTAGAAATTCCAATAAAAAGTAAAAATTCATACAGATTTTGAATAAATCAAATTCTGTATGAATTATTTTTCCTCTGCTTATTCAATTTTTAGAAAAACACATTCATCCGTCTGATAATCTTTCGTTCTTAACCTTTCATGCGAAGCTTCAATCCCGCCAAAACCGTATCCGGTTTTAAGTGCATCAGACTGTTCATCTCCCCTGCCATGGAAAAACCGCATTGATCGCAGACTCCGGCTGTTTTTCCCGGACATTCGGTCAGTCTTGTTCCATCCGTGAGAATAAAGTTTGTAATCCAACAATACTTTTTAAAATCATGTTTCTTCATGCAGGATAAACCGGACACGCTGTTCATAATGGCGTATCCTTCCCGCTTCATGCGGATGATCTTGTCAATGACACGGATACGCGTCTCCCAGTCAAGAGTCATATGCTCCGTTCCCGCATAAGGCGTATGAAAGTTTAAGGATACCGAGCAAATCGCCGGATTTGCCGTCGCATACCGGATTACATCCGGCACGGAACGATAATTAAATTTGTTGATGGCCATGTTGATACTGACCGCAGGATGCCCGCTTTTTCGGATATTCTCATGCAATTTTTCAAAGGTTCCCTCACCACGAATGATATCATGGTATTTTTTATATCCGTCCACACTGACCCAGATGGAATCCGCGTTTAAGTGTCCAAACTCTTTCTGCCCGTTGGTCGTCACCGTTGTAGAAAAAAAACCGATTTTTTTTGCCAGATAGATCAGATCATTCAAACGGTATTCCCCATCCTGCCAAAGCGTAGGTTCTCCTCCCTCAAAATCCACAAAGCGGGAGCCCTGCGCATAGGAATATTTCAGTTCCGCCTCAATCTGCCGGTACGGTTTCATCCGGGTGCCGGCGTGACCGTCCTCACTGCAATGCTTACACTTCAAATTGCAGTAATCTGTGATAAACAAAACCGTCTGTAGAGGCTTCTCCTTTTTCATTAATTTATTTTCAAAATACCACATGGGCATATATAGATAATTCTCTAGCATGTTGTTTCCTTTCCCAGTAAAATATCAGATTTCCCCGCATACACAATAATAAGATATGCCAAGCATATTATATAATGTGGTTGTCAAAAGTCTGTAAGAATTCAATATATGTCAATTTGCACAAACATGAATAACTATGATTTTGCTGGTGGCATAATATCGTTCTCACGAGCAAACGGTAGGCAGATTTTCGCAGTTTTGTGAGCATAGCGCAGACAGAAATCCACTGTTTGAGCCATTTATGGCGAGTTTGGATTTCTGTTTGCTAATAAGCGGCGCAGCAAAACAAGAAAATCAACGTGTTTGCTGTGAAACGATACTGCCCACCAGCTAATTATATATCTATCTTTGTGCAAATTGACATGTCGTTCAGAAAATGTATGTTTTTGACACCCACATCATTATATGAAAAATGCCAACATCAGCGAAACAAGACTATATATCAGTGCAAATGCCGTCAAAAGGTTTCTTGCCAGATACCAGCGGAACATAAACCAGTCCAGTCCGCCTGCACAAATCTGTTCCCAGTTTGCCATCGGACCATACCAGCCTTTGCACGTCACGGTCTGCTCCGGATGGATCGTGAAAATCCGCACAGAATCAAACAGTTTTACTGCCCAGGGCAGAGTGAGCAATACCAGCAAATACCACATACTTGTCTTTCCCGCCACTGCAAGGATCACCGTCAGAATATAGGGCACAAACAGCATGACCGCAAGAGCGGCAAGTCTCCCTGCTCTCCCCTTGATCAGAAAAGCCAGCATCGCCTTGTTTGCCCTCACATCCGCCTCATAATCCAGCACAGAATGTATGTACAGAATATTTGTCACCAATAAACCCATACTTACCGCAGGAGCCGCCAGATCCCAAGAAAAACTTCCGCAGGCAGCATAATAGACGCCCATCATCAAAAGCGGGCCGAACATGATGCCGATATCCGGTTCTCCCAGTCCGCGGTAGCTCAAGCGCAGTGGTTCCCCGGAATAGGATTCCCCCAGGAACACACCGACTGCCACGAGCAGTACGATCACGGGACCCCGCAGAGCAACAACCACGATTCCCGGTATCAATGCTATGATACCGAAAATTACCGCCGCCCACAATGTCTGTTTCAGTGTCGCCTCCCCGCTTACAATATAAGGACATTTCTGTGTCCGTGCACGAATTCCCTCCCTGGCAAGACTGTCCCAGAATCCGGTCTCTTTTTTCCGATAATCAAAATAGTCATCTGCCAGATTCATACCCAGATGCGCCATACAGCCGCCGAACACGGCCAAGAGTCCCGTAATCCACCGAAACTCCGGCCGACTTACTGCCAGAAAAAAGGCCGTCAGGGCCGGCATCAGGCTCTGGGGCAGGGATACGGGTCGTGCATTATGAAACCAGAATTTCATCCTGCCAAACATGGTATCTCCTTTCCGCATACGAAAATGTGATACAAAAAGCGGGGAATTTTCATTCTCCGCCTTTTATATCTCAGCCCACTACTTTTTTTGCTGCTGCTTTGATCTTATCTGCAAGAGATTCCTCTGCCTGTGCCTCTACATCAAATTCAGCTCCGTCCTCGTTATCTTCAAACTCTTCATATTCCGGCTCTTTTGTAAAATACTGATAAGCCTTATAAGCCACAAATCCAATAGCGCCAAGAGCAAGTACACCTTTTAAAAATTTTTTCATAATGCCCATCCTTTCTCTGTCATAAAAATTCTACTACTATTATTATTTTAACAAGATTTATACATTGTATCAACTGGTTTCTGTGCCCGGTGGCAGGCGGTGGCACCGCCAAGATGACGCAGATATCCGACCTTTACAAACCCGCATTTCTGCAGCAGTTTTACAAGTTCTTTTTTTGTGAGAAATTTACTTTCCACCTTCGCCAGACGTTTATATTCCGCACCTTTCCCGGCTAACACGGCACCCACCGTCGGAACCACAATTTTTCGATAAGTTTCACAAATCGACCGGACTGTCTCCTCTTCCGGCTGATAAGAATCCAGGCAGTAAATATATCCTCCCGGTCTCACAAGGCGGCACATCTCCTGCAGGACTTTTTCACAATCGGCAACGTTACTGAGGCCATAAGCGATGACCACACAGTCAAAATGTCCGTCGGCAAAGGGGCTGTCGCACTAGCTAAAAATATTTAGCTGGGCGATGGTCCCTTTTTCCACTCCAAAATGAGGTCATTTATCCTTCTGGCTGTATACACTGCTCTCTCTGCGAAACAAACATTGTCGATGGAAAAAATGCAGTGGGAATACATCGATAATATCACCCACAAGCTGAAATCTCCCATCGCCTCCGTGCGGGCATTAACGGAAACCATGTATGACGGACTGGTACAGGATCCGGATAAACAGCAAAAATACTGCGGTATCATCTTAAATGAGTTAAATGGACTGGAACACACTGTCTCCGGCATGCTGGAACTGTCCCGTATCCAAAACCACCAGATCGACTGCAGCAAATCCGATCACACTGCCGAAGAGATATTTAAAAGTGTGATCGATAAACATACGACACTGTGTGATGATATATGGGACTGACCTTCACCATTGAACCGAAACTGAAAAAATGCCCCATGCTCTTTACCAATCCGGCACTGATGGCGCGTCTGCTTGATATTCTGCTTGATAATGCTGTGAAATTTACTGGTGTGGAAGGGCATGTAGGTATCCGGTGGCCCGACGGTCTGCAATACACCACATTTTTTGTGACAGATACCGGAAATGGTATCTCGCCGCATGACCAGAAACATATCTTTTCCCGCTTTTATAAAGGAGATAAAGCACACAATGAAAAAGGCAGCGGACTTGGACTTTCTATCGCCCATGAAATATCCATCTGCCTTGGTGAAAAACTCTGGCTTCGCAAAACCTCGGATAAAGGTACTGAATTTGCCTTTACGATTTGCAAAGCATAAATCACATTTTTTTAAAAACGGAATTTATCTGCAAAATAGCTCTCCAGTTCATCGATTGGGATACGAACCTGCTCCATCGTATCACGCTCACGGATGGTCACTGCATGATCTTCCTCGGAATCGAAATCATAAGTAACACAGAATGGAGTACCGATCTCATCCTGTCTGCGGTAACGTTTTCCGATATTTCCGCGGTCATCATACTCACAGTTGTACAACTTGGATAATTTTGCAAATACTTTTTCCGCGCCCTCATTCAGCTTCTTTGACAAGGGCAGTACACCGATCTTAACCGGAGCCAGTGCCGGGTGGAAATGAAGTACCGTTCTCATATCCGGCTTCTCCTCGGTTCCGATGTTCTCCTCATCATATGCGCCGCACAGGAAAGCCAGTACCACACGGTCCGCACCAAGAGAAGGCTCAATCACATAAGGTACATACTTCCAATTTTTCTGATCATCAAAGTATGTAAGATCCTCACCGGATGTATTCTGATGCTGTGTCAGGTCATAGTCGGTACGGTCTGCAATACCCCACAACTCGCCCCAGCCAAAGGGGAATAGAAATTCAATATCTGTAGTAGCTTTGCTGTAGAAGGAAAGCTCCTCCGCATCATGATCGCGTACACGCATCTCCTCCTCTTTCATGCCAAGAGACTTCAGCCAGTTGATGCAGAACTCTTTCCAGTATGCGAACCACTCCAGATCTGTATCCGGCTCGCAGAAGAATTCAAGCTCCATCTG
>CAYRZL010000066.1:0-15185 GCA_964428795.1 uncultured Lachnospiraceae bacterium
ACTGCACGGTCTGCCCGTTCAGGGAATCCACGCCATAGTCTTCCGGAAACGTCACGTCAATGGTCGTTGTCTTCCCGACATCGACCCCGATCAGGGAATCTTCAAATCCATCTACCATACTGCCGGAACCGATCTCCAGATCACAGTCCTCCGCACTGCCGCCATCAAATGCTTCTCCATTCAGATAGCCCGCGTAATCAATATTTACAATATCTCCGTTTTCCACTGTCTGTTTGTCACTGTCCACCAGAATATTCGGATACATATCGACCATAGCCTCGAGCTGTTCTTCAATATCCTCATCATTGACCGTGTATGTCCCCTCCAGGCTGACTGTCATGTTCCTGTAGTCGTTCAAAACAACATAATCTTCCACATTATAGCCAAGAGGCGCCAGCACATCATCCGCAGTATAGAGAACTTCTTTTTCCGCAGAATCTTCAGAACCTTCCGTCACAGCTGATATTCCTGTCCCGGCATCCTTTGAACCGCAGCCGGCGGCTGCGATAGAAAACGCCATAATAGCACACAGTCCAAACACCCGTTTTTTCTTCATGTCATAAATCCTTTCCATGCTAAACTGCCATCGACATGGCCATACAGATGACCATTGCAGCCATCAAAATGATCTGAAAAATCGTGACATAAGGCTCACCCCATGACACCTCCCCGGTTTTTTGTCTTTTCACAATCTTCAGGGTAGATAAGATCATTAGTATCAGCAAAATGATCAATGCAATCAAAAACATACTTTCACCCCATTCTGATTTCTATATTTCCCCTTAAATACGGAAAGAAGATAGAATGCGCCCTGCAAAATTCTATCTCCCATCTCCTCACTAACTCAATTTCCGCTACGTTTTGCGTTTTTTTTCTTTTTCTTCTGCTCCCTGTAATAATCACGTCTCGCATACATTTCCATATCAATGGTGTCCTCCGGAAGATCCTCCTTAAAAGTAAACCTCCGGAAAGCACGGTAGAACATCGAACAACACAGGAACCCCACCAACGAAAAACCTATGATGATCCATACGGCAGAAGCGACCAGCATAGCCGCATAAGTCTGAATACTCATCAGCACGCCCGCAGCGAGGATCAGAAAAATAACAATTGTATAGGGAAAACTCATCACGCCGATTACAAATGCTTTCATCACGGTGGTCAGCCAGTCATTATCAAACCTTGCCAGCATTGCAAAGCTGTACAGAACCGTCATAATCATAACCGCAAGAATCGCCCCAATCACGATCATGATGAAATTTCTGTTCTCCGGATTTATATTTGCCACAAGATTAAAATTTAATATACACACAAACAAAAAAGCCAGAAAAATCAGCCAGATGATCGTGCTGTTCTTAAAATTTGCCTTAAAATCCCTGAAATATTCATCCTTTACACTGTCCAACCGCTTTTCTCTTCTCTTGAACAGGATCGAGTTCATTGCCGTGATAGAGGCTCCTATGGTTACAATCGGGATGGATGTCAGGATAAAAAGCAGATTCAGAATAACCAGATCCCCTGCATAATCAAAGAATTTCCATAATTTTGAATCAATATTAAACGCGAACTTCATTTTATCTTTCTCCTTCCCAACACGAATCATGTTAAACCAACCCGTCTCAAATCAGACCTTTTTCATAAATTCTCACTGCAATATACTGTTTTGCCGGCAACTGCACCCTGAATTTCCCTTTGAACGTACCGCATTTCGTGATCGTCATATCCCATGTGTCAAGGATTTCCACCTCATACTCTTTTTCGTCGTCCAGATGATATTCCCCGAATGACGGGCATCGATAGCCGTAATAATACAGATAATACGGCGTCGGCTGTAAAGTATCCGCCGTTGCCACAACCTCTTCCTTAAAAGGATGCGTAATCTGCCTCAATCCCGGTCCAGGAGTTTCCTCAAGGATCTTGCGCAGAAATTTAAACCGTTCCGGGCTGGTTCCTTTCAGCACACCGCCATGCGACCACCACAGGATATTGTCCGCCGACACATAGGTCTCGCCATGTCCCGGGTAACCGCCGCGTACAGCTCCCTCCCAAAACCTTCTATTCAATTCTTCTCCAGGGATATTTCCCCAGTTATATTCAATATTACCTTCATATGCGATCTCGTCCAGAACTACCGGTTTCCCAAAACGTTCTCTCCATTCTGTCACCCGCTCTCCCGACAGATACGGATCAACGCGCTGAATGGAACAGTGAGTTACCCACGGTCTTGTAAAATCGTACATTTTTTTACAATGATGTATGGAACGGAGATGCCCATATACATCTTTCCTGCAGATGATAGCTGCATAGCGCTCCCAGTCTGCGATTGACTTCTGAGGCATCAGGTCATATTCGTTCGCCAGAGACCACCACACATTTCTGTATGAGGAAAATCTGGCAATCACATAATTCCAATACAGATCATCCTCCTCTTCTGACATTCGGGAGAAGCCCCACCGGTCATAAGGATGCATCACGATAAGATCTGCCTCAATTCCCAGATCCATCAGATCCAGAATCCGCTTTTCCAGATGCTGGAAATGCTTTGGATTAAATCTCCTGTAATCCCAGTCATTGCCTTCCGGGCAGCCGAAGTAATCCTTAAAATTATCTTTCGTCAGAACAGAACTGTCCATAGGAGTTCCCTCATACGGATAGCTGCATGGTTCATTAAAATTATAATCATAGTGTTTCGGGAATATGCAGAAACGTATCTTATTAAACGCGCTGTTTTTCAATGTTTCCAATGTCTGTTTCTGAAGTTTTTCTGTCTGCAGCGCCCAGACATAACAGGTCGTACCGACGGAATAGTATGGCGTACCGTCTTCATAAGCGAAATGAAATGTATTGCAGACTCTCACCGGTCCATGGTTGCCCTCAGCGGCTACCCCCACTTCAAAACTGCCTTCATACCCTGCGTCGTCCGCATAGGTTCCATATACGCTGAACGTATATCTTCCCTCAAAAGAAGGCATAAAACGAACTTTATAAATCCCGTCGCCATCATAAAAACCGTCTACTGTCTTATGTTCATTGGCTCCCGAGAATTTTCCTTTGATCTCATAATCCGTAAAAGGGTTCCCGTCGCTTTTTCCCTTAAATGAGATTTCAAAAATTCCCCATTTTTCTACCTTCTGCGTACAGTTCAAGAACTTGCCCATGATTTATGTCCTTTTCCTTTCAGGTTATTTCCGGCGGCGCTGCACTAGGCAGCGCGCCGGATACATGCCGGTCCAGCCGCAAATTATTTCACAGCGCCGGCCATTCCTTCTACAAAGTATCTCTGGAAAATCAGGTATACTGCCATAACCGGAATAACTGATATCAAAACCCCGGCACACAAATAACCATAATCCGTCCCATGCTCGCCTACGAATGTCATAAGACCTACGGGCACTGTCTTCAAATTATTATCATTGATGATCACCGACGCCAGCAGGTACTCGTTCCATGTCGACAGAAAGTCGGTAATAAACAATGTCGCGATAGCCGGCTTACAGATTGGTAAAATAATCCGTATAAACGTCTGCCACTTATTAGCACCGTCAATATAAGCCGCCTCATCAATGGCAAAGTCAATACCCTTCATAAATCCCTGCATGATCAGGATCATGAAAGATACGCCGAAACCGATGTAAACATAAAACAGGCCAAAGTATGTATTGATCAGACCAAGTTTGTTGTAGATGATACTGATTGGAACCAATGCGATCTGCATAGGAAGCATCATACCCAAAAGCAGGAATACAAACCAGCCTGTCGCATGTCTTAATTTCAATCTGGTCAGTGCAAAAGCTGCCATCGATGAGATAAAAATACCAAGAGGTACTTTCAAAAGGCAGATGATCAGGTCATTTTTCATATACTTGAACAGTCTTCCCTGCGTCATTGCGTTTGAAAAGTTTGACCAGCAGATCTTTTCGGGCATCTGGAATAAACTCAGACCGCTTATAAAATCTGTCTTTGCCTTAATCGACGTCAAAACCAGTGTAACAATCGGCACAACCCACAGAACTGCCAGAACAGCCAGTACAAGATATCTCACTGTCGATTTTGCTATTTTCTTTCCATTCACAATCATACCCCCTATTCTTTCTTCGCTGTGAAGGACATGTATGGAATGATTACGATTAACATCATGAGAACCATGACGATAGCGATAGCAGTACCATATCCTACGTTGTTATACTGGAACACCTGGTTATACATGTAGGATGCCAGAACCTGAGTTGCATTGTTTGGTCCGCCATCCGTAAGACCTTTTACAATATCGTAAACCTTCATCGCTGCGATCAGCAGTGTGGAAATAACCATAACAAAAGTATCTTTCATCATGGGAATCGTAATATAGAAAAATTTCTGCACTGCATTTGCGCCGTCAATATCCGAAGCCTCCAGGACGTCCGGTGAAATACCGCCCAGACCCGCCAAAAACAGGATCATCGGCTGCCCAATCGCCTGCCACAGAGATGCAACGAATAATGCGATCAGAGCCGTTTTCGGCGTGGAGATCCATGTCTGTGAAAAGTCCAGACCGATCGCTTTTGCAAACTGGTTGATAAAACCAATCTGCGGATTGTAGATCCATCTCCAGATGATAGCTACCGCGATTGCAGAGATAACACTTGGAAAATAGAAAAAAGCACGGAAGAATGTTCTTCCTACAAATTTCTGGTTCAACAGCACCGCCAGCATCAGGGATACCGTCATGGTCAATACAACGGTAAGTACGATCCAGACGATCGTATGCCGGAATGACATCCAAAACACATCGTCATGTATCAGCTGGCCATAATTCTTCAAACCGACAAATTCCATATTGCCAATGCCGGTACCGCTCTTAAAGCTGATCACCAACGAATAAAATACCGGGAAGATGATGACCGACAGGTAAATGATTAATGCGGGAAGCATAAAAAGGTAAGGTGCTGCGTCAACCTTATTTTTTTTCATTTATTGTTAAACCCCCTTACTGATCTCATAAAAACTCTCAGCTTATATGCGGTCCATGAGCTGCCTCATGGACTTCTTTCAAACATTCCTTTAATTATGAGAAATCATATCGTTTTATCATCTCACTATTTAGCCTGATAAGCCTCGATAGCTGCCTGGATTGCAGGCGCCGCCTCATCCGGAGTAGCTTCGCCGTTTGCGATCGCATCCTGATAATTGAACAGAACATCGGCAACCTCTGTCGGGAACGCCTGGTCTGTAATTGTGAACGTGCCGTTCTCTGAAGAAGTATCTAACATACTCTGAACGTTCGGATTTACAGACGGGTCAACCGGGTTGGCATCCATTCTGGGTAGCGGCAGGTTGTAATATGTCGGATAAGCCTCTGCACACTCGTTGCTGAACAGGAAGTTTGTGTAAGCAACTGCTGCTTCCAGCTCATCATCTGAAAGATCTTTATTGAACTGGTTCATTTCGGCAAATGCGGACATTCTGCCTGTTCCGTTCGGGAACGGGAACCAGCTGACATTTTCAAGATTAACTTCATTGTTTGTAAGAACAGAATCATACCACTGACCCTGGATATCCATAGCCGCCGTACCCATTGCAAGCGCCATATATGTATCATCCGGGTTCGCTGTTACGAAACCATCCGGGAAATAACCTTCCTGGCAGTATGTCTGATACCTTGTCAAAGCATTTTTAACAGCATCGCAGTCCCAGCTTGTTGTAAGAGCCTGTAACTGGTCATGAAGGTCAGCGCCTGCTTCATACTCGATAAACTGCTCGATCAGACGCATTACATGCCATCCGTTCAAGCCAGCTGTAGAAATCGGAGTATATCCTGCTTCTTTCAATGTTGCGCAGGCCGCATCAAACTCTTCAATCGTTGTAGGTACTTCAATACCGCACTGTTCAAAAATATCTCTACGATAGTAAATACCAATCACGTTGTAAGAGGTCGGGATACCGGAAATCTGGCCTCCCAAAGTTACAAGGTTCATAGCACCTGACGTGTAGGTGTTTGCCCAGTCATTTGTTTGCGCATACTCTGTCAAATCATATGTAACGCCATTGTCAACATAGTACTGTCCCAGAGCGCCGCCCCAGTTGAACCACATACTTGGCATGGAACCGGACTGTGCAGCGGTCTTGCAGGCATCCTTGATACCGTCTGTATCATAATAAGATACTGTCACGTTGATATTCGGGTTTGCCTCATTGAAGATCTCAGTCAGTACATCCGTACCTTCCTGTCTGGTCTGTAAATACCAGAAGCTCAGTTCAACAGGTTCCCCTTCGTATCCTACATCTGCGATAGATTCTGCTGCAGATGTATCTACCGTGCTGTCTCCTGCGGATGTATCATCTGATGACTCATCCGCCGCAGATGTACCCGCGTCGCTGTTGCTGCTGCTTGAAGAATTGCCGCATCCAGCAAGTAAGCTTACTGCCATAGCGCTAACTAAAGCAGCTGAAAAAAATCTTTTTACCAGTTTTCTTTTCATGATTTTTTGTCTCCTTTCATATTAAAATTTGGTTATATTATATCAAAGCATTTTCCTATGCCTGATACCAATTTTATGCATTTGCACTATTCTCCTGCCATTTCCAGAAAATACTGCAGACCGGTCTGAATGTACTCTCCATTTGGGCTGTTTACCATAGCGCCGATCACATAGCCATCAAACGTTCCTTCTCCCAAACAGATTCCGTAACAATCAGAATCTTCTGTAATTTCATGCGGGTGATAAGGGAGTTCTGTCACAGCCCCGCCCTGGCTGTAATCGATTGTCGTGGCGTAAAACAGATTTTCTGTTGTATAATCGTCTTCCCATTCTGATAATCCCAGGTCGGACAGGGAAGACAGCCAGCCCGCCACGGCATACCGGTTAAATTCCTCCTCCGGCGCGATGACCAGATCCACGCGTCCCGATTGCATATAGGCAGAGATGGTCGCCTCGCTCTGCATGTTAGCTGTGCTCGAATAGCCCGTTTCAATTACGCATTGCCGCGTTTCGTTATCCAACCCCAAAAGTCCGGATAACTCCCTCTGCATTTTGGAAGTCTCCTCTTCTGTCAGTTCCCTGTCTACAACCATGACATAAAATACGTCTTCCGTCTTTTTCTCACGGATATCCCTGACCAGGAAAACCGCGGTCGCAGCCGCCGCAATGACAATTAGAATAACAATCCCATAGTATGAAAATATATATCGTAATTTTTCAGCCGGGGAAAACTGCGGCCACTGCCGGAGGATCATATCCCGATCCCTGTCCCCGGACATCCTTTTCCTTTTCCTGCTCATTTCATTTCTCTTCTTTTTTTCAAAGTAAAATTCTTTTTACTTTGTGAGCATCCGGGCTACCGCATCTTTCCATCCTGCATATTTTTCTTCCCGCTGCGATGTTCCCATAACCGGACTGTAAACGGTATACTCGGAAGCTGCAAAAAGCTTGTCTTTATCAAATATCCCGACTGAAATACCCGCTGCATAAGCCGCGCCGATACCGGACAACTCCTCCGCTGCCGGCACGCATACCTCCTTGCCGGATATATCGCTCTGGAACTGCATCAGATAAGTGTTCCTGGTCGGTCCGCCATCTACCCGAAGCTGGCTGATCTCCACCCCGGTATCCTGTTCCATCGCCAGAATCAGATCCATAATCTGATATCCGATACACTCAAGCGCTGCCCTGACAATCTCATTTTTTCCCGTCGTCCTGGTAATGCCTACGATAGCGGCTTTTGCCTCCGCGTCCCAGTAAGGGGCGCCAAGACCCGTAAACGCAGGAATTATATAGGTTTTATCATCTGGATTGGCGCTGCAGGCCAGCTCCTGTGTCTCATCAGCGTTTTCAATCAATTTCAGGTCATTTTTTAACCAGCTGATCACGGCGCCCGTATAATTAAGATTGCCCTCCAGACAATAAGTGATCTCGCCATCCATCCCCCAGGCTATCGAAGTAACCACGCCGTGCTCGCTTGCCACCGGATTTTTACCGATATTCATCATGAGGGAGGAACCTGTTCCGTAGGTGGCTTTAATCATGCCCGGGAGGATACAGCCCTGTCCAAATAATGCTCCGTGGGAATCTCCCAATATACCTGCAATCGGAATTGGCTGTTCCAAAAAGCCCTCAAAATCGGTATAACCAAAACATGAATTGGATTCGGTTACAGTCGCCAGTGCATTCATCGGTATCTGGAATAAATTGCAAAGCTCCTCGTCCCAGCTCAGCGTCCGCAGATTAAAAAGCTGCGTTCTGGAAGCGTTCGAATAATCTGTCTTAAATGATTCGCCGTGAGTCAGTTTAAATAAAAGCCAGCTGTCGATTGTCCCCAGGCATACCATTCCTTTTTCTTTCCGTTCCGCTGCTCCTTCCGTATTTCGAAGCAGCCAGGCCATCTTACTTGCCGGAAAATACCCGGAAAGAGGAATCCCTGTCTTCTTTCTGACCTTTTCCCCGTATCCGGCTTCAGAAATACGTCTGCTGATCTCCTCTGCCCTGCCGCACTGCCACACAACGGCATAGGCAAGGGGTTCGCCCGTCTCCCGATCCCACATTGCTGTTGTCTCACGTTGATTGCTGATCCCCAGCGCCGCTACTTCTGACTTATCAATACCCGACTTTTTGACCAGATCACGAAATGTCTGTACCGTGTTCCGGTAGATCTCATTCAGGTCATGGGAAACCCATCCTTTTTCATTGATAATCTGCTCATGTGGCAGATCACTGCGACAGATCAGTTTTCCCCCGGAATCAAAGAGCATCGCTTTTGTCCCCTGCGTACTCTGGTCAATGCTCACAATATATTTTCCGCCCATTATTTTAAGTACTCCATTGCTTTTGCCGCAATACCCTCTGCATTCAACCCGTAATAGTCAAATACTTCCCTGGAAGTACCTGTAATGACCGGGGCATCCGGCAGCGCCATATTGATAACGCGTTTCGGGCACTCTCTGCCAACCACCTGGCTGACCATGGAACCAAGGCCTCCAAACGGAGCGTGCTCTTCCACTGTGATCACCAGCTTCGCCGCAGCGGCCTTTTCAACCAATGTCTTTTCGTCCAACGGTTTTACGCAGTACATATCAAGTACACATGCCTGAATACCTTTGTCTGCCAGGATCTCCGCTGCATCCTTCGCAGGTTTGACCATCTCTCCGCATGCAACCAAAAGTACGTCCGCGCCTTCCCGGATCACATTTGCCCGATTCATCACAAAAGGCGTATCCTCCTTGCTGTATACATCTTCCACTGGATTCCTGCCGACACGGACATATGCCGGTTTTTCATCCAAAAGCAGCTCCTCGATCAGTTTTGCCGTCTGAAAACGATCGCTTGGTAGGTATACCCTCATATTCGGGATAGCGGACATTGCCGCGATATCCTGTGCAGAATGATGGCTCATTCCCAGCGCGCCGTAGCTGACGCCGCCGCTGATACCGATCAAAGTTACATTTGCATTGGAATATGCGCAGTCAACTTTTGCCTGCTCATAACTTCTTGTTGAAACAAAGCTTGCCGGAGACGCCGCAAATACTTTTTTGCCGCATTTTGCCAGTCCCGCAGAGATGGAAACCAGATTCTGTTCTGCAATACCTACCTCGACAAACTGCTCCGGATATGCGTTTGCAAAGGGCGTCAGGGACGCGCTGCCTCTGGAATCGCTGCAAAGTACAACAATATCCTTATCTGTCCGCGCTTTTTCCATAAGCGTCTCGCAAATTGCCTGTCTGTTTGGAATCTTATTCATTCAGAACGGCCTCCTTTCTGGCATCCAGATCCTTCATGATCTGTACGTACTCCTCCTCAGTCGGCACTTTATGATGCCATCCCGCCTTATTCTCCATCACGGAAGAGCCAAAGCCTTTTGTTGTATTGGCAATGATGACCGTCGGCTTTCCTTTCATCTCTTTTGCCCTGTCAAACGCGTCGATCAGTTCCCCGATACAGTCGCCATTTACACTCAATACGTTCCATCCGAATGACGCCCAGCGTTCCTCCTGGTTGTCCTGTGTCATGACGTTCTCCGTACATCCGGAAATCTGCAGCCGGTTTCTGTCCACAACGGCGCAGAGATTATCCAGTTTATAATGTCCGCCCGCCATAGCGCCTTCCCAGACAGACCCCTCTGCCAGCTCTCCGTCTCCCATAACGGTATAGACACGGTAAGTGCGCCCGTCCATTTTCCCCGCAAGAGCCATGCCGACACACACGCCAAGCCCGTGACCGAGGGAACCGGAATTCATCTCAATACCCGGAAGTTTATTGTTCGGATGTCCGATGTATGGAGAACCGAACTTTGAAAATTTTTCGATCACTTCCTCCATCGGGAAAAATCCTTTCTGTGCCAGCACGGCATAATACGCTTCCACGGAATGCCCTTTGCTCAGAACAAATCTGTCCCTATCCGGATCATTCTGATTTTCCGGAGAAATATTCATCTGATTAAAATACAGAGTTACAAGCGTATTCATAACGCTCATATCTCCGCCGATATGACCGCCCTTTCCGGAAACGATCATGTCGATCACTTTTTTTCTCAGGTCATATGCCAGTAACGTCAACTCTTTTGCTTCTTTCGACATCATACATTTTCACCTCTTAAATACGCCTTAACCTTCTCCTCGATCGGATCATAGAGGTCAGGTTTCACGCCAATATATTTGCACGCCTCATATAATACGGGCACAACATCCTTATGGATACCTACACAGTGATGGATATATGGTCCCTCAACCAGCTTTGCCTCAAGACGCTTTAAATTTTCCACTTCAACCCACACATAAGTACCTTTTGTGTAAGGTCCTTTAATCCCTTTTGCGTGTCCCAGCAGCATCGAATATTCGCCGTTATCGCCGTCAAATCTTGCCAGTGTCATATCGCCCGGCTTTGCCTGCGCCTCCACAGCCCCCGGATAGTCAAATGCCAGGGGATATCCAATCGTCGGTTTTTCGCCTGCTACGGAGATCGGCCATGGTCCGCAGTGCTGCAGCAGCTCGCCGTTCTCATTATCAGGGTGACGCACCGTCCAGTCGGCAAAGAAGCTTCTCGTACCGTCCACTGCAGCCGCCTCAACCAGAAGAGCGGTAATAGCTCCGTGAATATCTGTCTCACACACAACCGGAATCCCTTCCTCATTTAAAAGGGAATTCGCCGCGCATGGCATAATACCGATCTCACCCTGCAGCGCATTCCAACACTGGATCGCAATCGCATTACAGCCGTATTTCGCCGCCAGTTTTTTCATGGCAACTTTTAATGCAGCTACATTTTCCAGTTCTTCCGGTTTTACGGCAATATTCATGCGGCTGCAGCAATAGTCTGTCACTTCCTTAATACAATCCGGATTTGCCTTTGCTTCTTTCATAGCCTCTGTCAGTTCCGGAAGCGGAACAGGGGAGAGCTGGATATTAAAACGTTCCAGCAATTCACCTTCGTTGCACATGGTGGACCAGAAATCAAATGGCCGCGGCGCAATCTGAAGAATTCTTGTATGCCTGAATGTATCTACCACATTACATACTGCAAGGAAATCCCGGATACCGCGTTCAAACTCCGGATCATCCAGCCTGCAGTTATTTACATATGTAAAAGGAACACGAAATCTGCGAAGTACCTTACCTGTAGCAAAAAGTCCGCACTGACTGTCCCTTAACCGGATACCGTTCGCGTCCGGGCGCTCATCCCGGGGACCCCACAGCAGTATGGGAAGCCCCATATCTCTTGCCAGCCTGGCGCAGACATATTCCGTTCCAAAATTACAGTGCGGGAAAAAAATCCCCTTCACATCTGCTTTTTTGAATTTATCCTGAATCGCTTCGCGGTCTGCTTCATCATAAAACAAACCCTCCTCATTGATATCTGTGATATCAACAAATTCAATCCCCAACTCTTTCAGTTTTTTACGTGTCAGGTTTGCAAACCTGACCGCATCTGGTGCACTGAAGATACTTCTTCGCGTAGGTGCGAATCCTATTTTGATCTTCTTCACTTTAACCAACCTCCCTATGTTCTCTACTGGTGAAAATGACGTTTCCATTGTATTTATTGTACTTGTTGTTCTGAATTTTGTCAATATTATTAAGTACGATTATTTAGTTTATTCAGTATTTTTTAACATTATTTAATTTACCGAAAGGATTCCGCAATAACATAAATATTTACTTCAAACCCGTTATTTTCAAGGTTTTTCTGTTCTGATTTTCTTTTTGTATTTTAACGTACTTTCTTATGTTATTTTGGTCATTTTGACGAACCATTTCTTCTTGACATATGCGGTGATTCTTCTGTAAAATTAAAAATATACTTTAATAATTCAATTTATTATTTAATAAATTTCAGGAGGCAACTCTATGTTAATAGAAAAATGGGGAATTTTTGAATTGGCCATAGACGGGAAAAGCGACGGAAATCCCTTTACCGATTACGAGATCCACGGCACTTTTTCAAATGAAAAAGAAACATTGACGGTTAACGGTTTTTATGACGGAGACGGTGTCTACAAAATTCGTTTCATGCCGTCTTACGAGGGCGCCTACAATTATCAGATTTCCGGTACGTTTTCCGACGAAATCCACACAGGCTCTTTCACCGCAGTAACTCCGACCGGGAACAATCATGGGCCGGTACGGGTATATAAACAGTATCAGCTGGCCTACTCGGATGAAACGCCTCATTACTCTTTCGGCACCACTTGCTATACTTTCGATCTGCAGAAAGAGTCTATCGTAGAAAAAACCTTTGAGGAATTGAAAAAAGGATATTTTAACAAAATGCGTTTCTGTATCATGCCAAAGCACTATGATTTCTGTCTGTACGACCCGATTGCTTTCCCCTATGAGGGAACGCCTATGGACGCAAGCGTACTGACACGGGAAAATTTCAGCATGTACAACGGATGCCCGGAAGGGAACCATTGGGATTTCACCCGCTTCAACCCGGAATTCTTCCGAATCCATGATAAAACGATCGAGCGCCTGATGAATCTTGGAATCGAAGCAGATTTGATCATTTTCCACGCCTATGACCGTTGGGGATTTTCCCTGATGTCCATGGAAGACAATCTGAGATACCTGAAATATATCACAGCGCGCTACAGCGCATACCGCAATGTATGGTGGGCGCTTGCGAATGAATATGAATTGCTCGGGCACCTGTCGACGGACGACTGGGAACTGCTGGCCGCGGAACTGGCTGCCAACGACCCGTACGGCCACCTGCGCTCTATCCATAACTGTGAAGTTTTCTACGATTACACTAAGCCATGGATCACCCACTGCAGCTGCCAGCGCTGTGATCACTATAAAACTACCGAAACAACCTCTGAGCTTCGGGATACATATGGCAAACCCGTAATCTGGGACGAAGTCGGATACGAGGGTGATTTTCCTCACTGCTGGGGTAATTTCACACCGGAAGAACTGACCCGCCGAAGCTGGGAAGCGCTGATCCGGGGCGGTTACTGCGGGCACAGCGAGACATTCCGAAGCGAGGACAATATCATCTGGTGGTGCCACGGCGGCAAGCTGAAAGGCATAAGCGCACTCCGTTTCCGGTTCATGAGGGATTTCCTGGATGACGTACCGGGGCACGGATTAAAAGAAGGACATCTGCGGGACGATATCCATTTCGAATGGGATGACCAGGTTGCCGTTCCGGAAGAAGATGAGTACGCAGGGGAATATTACTTCTTCTACTTCAGCATCTGGCGTCCGCCTTTCCGCAAAATCTATATCGATGACGATACATGGTATGACGCTGAAGTCATCGACACATGGAACATGACGGTCACGCCGGCCGGACGCCATAAAGGGAAATATGAACTTCCGCTTCCCGGCATTCCGTATATCGGCATCCGACTGAAAAAAAGCGCTGATCAGAGCGATACGCCCCTGTAAATCAAAGACCACCGCGGCATTCGCCGGATTTTTTTCGCACAATAAAAGATACACTTTTCAAAACCTGAAAAGTGTATCTTTTTTGAAATATCAGTTTATTTTTGAAGTTTGTTATATTCTGTTTCCGCCACGCTCTCCCTTTCTACAAGAGATGTTTTCAGGGCAATTTTCATATTCTCGAATCCTTTTTTCCTAATTCGTTTTATTAAAGAGTCTACAGCCATGATTCCCAACTGTTTTTTGTTCACCCGCATCGTAGATAAAGGCGGATTCATCATATCGCACAATGGCATATCGTCAAATCCCACAATGGAAATATCTTCCGGCACTTTATATCCATATTCCTGAAAAGCTTTCATCGCCGCCGCCGCAATAATATCATTATCCGCAAAATAAGCGTCCGCCAGTTCCGGCTTATCCGACAGGATTCTGAGCATATCCCGATACCCCTGGACGGAAGTCGGAGATATCAGGTGCACATAAGAATGCGATGTGGAAATGTCATGTGCCCTCAGCGCCTGATAATATCCGTCTGCACGTTCTTCAAAATTGCTGATGGAAACCGAAGAATGCAGATATCCGATCTTTCTGTGCCCCATTTTTGCCAAATAGTCCGTAGCACAGTAAGCCCCCTGATTATTATTGATCACAATGCAGTCATAATCCAGGTCCCTATAATAGCAGTCCAGCACAATAATGGGAATTTTCAATTCTTCAAACACGGAAAAATCTTCTCTGTCCATCTCCGTCGCAAGCAGGATAATACCGTTGCCGTTTACAGACTGCAGATTTTTAATCTGTGCCTTTTTGTCCTGCGACTCGATAAAATACTGCATATTGACAATACAGTTTTTCTCATTACATCTCTGTGTGATTCCCTCGATAACCTGGGAAAAGAACGGCGTATCCGACACGACCTGGGCGTGCTTCTGATAAATAACCAGCTGGACTGTTTTCTTTTCCAAAGCCGTCGTTTTCGGCGAAACATAATCATATTTTCTCGCCGCTTCCAGGACATTTTTCCTCGTCGCTTCGCTGATGCCCGGCCTGTTGTTAAAAACCATTGAAATTGTAGCCGGCGACACATTGAGCTTCTGCGCCAGCTCTTTTGCTGATATTCCCATATACTAAACTTCCTCTAAATAATTCATTAAACTTTGCTGAATTTGTTTTTATTTTAACAAACTATATATCTTTTGTCAATGCTGCATACGAAAATGCAACGGTAAAGAATAAAATAAGAAAACCAACCGCATTTGATCCTGATTCTGCTCTTCTGCGTTTAAACCACAATGGCGGCAAATTTCAGATGAGTTATCCACATTCC
>CAYRZL010000067.1:0-15057 GCA_964428795.1 uncultured Lachnospiraceae bacterium
CAAGGCTTACGTTTCAGGCCGTAAAGGCGTAGACGCCGGGATGGCGAATCAGCTGGTTCATGCCTCTATTGATTTCCAGGACGAAGACTACGCCTTATGTATTTTGGTATCCGTCAGTGGCATTTCCAAAATTACGGCACGCAGGATACTGAAGGCAGTAAGCGGTGATATCCGCAAATTATCCGGATTGTGGGATGATGCGGCGTTCTGGAAGGGATTCAGGGGTTCTAAGCGCTACCTGCCCGCCTTAAAAGAAAAAGTCGAGGCCATGTTGAACAAAGAAAAGCTTTACAACCGCTACAGGCGCTTTGGTATTGGGTACCCGCAGATCGACTTCCTGTATAGGTTATATGGGATGGAAGCAGAGCCTGAGCTGCGCAAGAACCCGTATGAAGTGCTGGGAAAACTGGGGCTTGATTTCCGGGCCGCAGACGGGCTTGCTCATTACGCCGGATTTTCGTACCTGGACGGGAAGAGGATATCCGCTATGATCCGCTATGTCCTGTGGAATAACGAGCAGCATGGGAACACCTGCATGAACAGCCGCAGCTTATTCGAAGCGTGTGCGCAGGTACAGAGCAAGTCTGCATGGCCGCAGAATGTCATATCTCCGGTTAATATCCTAACGGCAATCTCAAAAATGGATTCGGTTTACAACCGTAACGGCTATTTTGGATTCATGAGGACGTTTTGCTTAGAGGCTAATATTGCTTACAAGTTAAAAAAGCTGAGGGACACACCTTCCGAGCTGCGCCTGGGGGCAGGGGAATTTGCCAAGTTGCAAGGCGTATACAACGAAGACCAGATAGGCTTCCTGAAAGCCTTTGACAAGAACAGTGTCACCTTGCTTATAGGACGCGGCGGAACCGGGAAAACCCATGCCGTATGCGGGGCGATCGGCCTGTTCAAGAAGCGCTATCCTGAAGGGAAGATCAAGCTCTGCGCCCCGACAGCACGCGCCGCTGCGGTCTTAAAGGAACACACCGGATATCATTCATCCACAATCCACGTCATGCTTGGGATCACACCGTCCACATGCGACCCAAAAGACATCCAGCCATTGGACGCCCAGATGGTAGTTGTAGACGAAATGTCCATGGTGGACACAAAACTGATGGGCTACCTGCTGTACGCGATCAAGCCGGGGACAAAGCTTGTCCTGTGCGGGGATCCGGACCAGCTGGAAAGCGTCGGATGCGGTTCCGTCCTGAGGGATCTCATCAAGGCGGAAACCGTCCCTGCCGTTGTGCTCCATCAGGTCATGAGGCAGCAGGAGGATTCTGTCATCACCGAAAACTGCGACCGGATCCTGAATGGCGTTTACCGCATGGCTGAAAACGAGCACTTCCATTCCCGTCAGTGCATGACAGCCAAGGAGGCCCGTGCGTACCTGAAATCCTGTTATTACGGCGACAGCCACACAGCGCAGATCCTGACGACAACAAGGAAGGGCCCGGTCGGCTCCGTTGCATTGAACGAAGCCTTCAAGGGCGATACAGATGACACGCAGGAAGGCATTTGGCTGAATAATATCCATTACAATGTCGGGGATAAGGTCATGTTTACGCGGAACAACTATGCGGCCGGGTACTGCAACGGCGACATCGGATTTGTCAAAGAGGCGGCTGACCCTATCCTAGTCTGGAAGCAGGGCGAAAACAAGATTATCGCGGTCAGCCAGGAAGAGGCGGCTGACCTGGAACACGCTGACGCAATTACGGTCCATAAAAGCCAGGGCAGCGAATACCAGAAGGTATACATTGTTTTGCCGGAAGAGCCAGTAACGCTTTTAACCCGGAACATGATCAACACCGCCATTTCCCGGGCAAGGGAAGATGTAGTGCTGATCGTTGTCGGGAATGCGCTGCGGATCGCGGCGTCCAACGTACAGAAAAGAGAGCGGGTAACTATGTTGTATGCGCTGTTAAAGGCCGAGGATGGAAAACCCAAGCCCCAGGCATAGGAAACCCAGCCTGCAGCATACAAAAAGGCGGCAATGGGGCACATCCGAAGGGGTGCCTTGAAATACATGGATTCTCCGCGGAAAGGGGTGGAGACAGCGGGAGAGCGCGGATTTTCCCATGCTGTCCCGGACAACCCATTTAAAGCGGAGAGCCGCGATACAGCAGGCCGGACAGAAGGAACTGTAAACTCAGAACCCGGAAGGCGGGGATACTTATGTACCGAATACTGCAAACCGCATTAGCTGAGTTCCCATACATGCTGGAGAAATACCTTATAGTCATGTCCATGCTGCCGACGATCATCTTTATTGCCGCAGCATACACGGCGGTTTTAGCCATCGTGTATTTATGCGTTGGGGCCATATGCCGCAGGAAGCGCGGATCAGTTTCCGCCTGCTCTGTATTGCCTTGGCATGGGCCGTTTCCATCGCAGGGGACACCCTGATACGGGCCCGCAGGTATGGGACAGCAAAATATACCGCATGATGTCAGATCTTTGGGCTGCCGGAAATATTGCTATGTGGTGTATTATCCGCGGGCATCCAGTGTATCTCTGGTTGTGGCGGTTCCTTACTGGGATTGCGTTCCCTTTGCATACATTTTCGTTGACATGTACTTTTTTATTTCGCCCACGTCCCTTCTATTCACTTAAAACTGTCCCATATACGTAATTTCAGCACAGATAACACGGTACTATACTGCAACAGTCAGAAAAAAGATCTCGATGCATTTTCCCGCTTTTGCGTGTTAAAGAAGTATACGGGAATTCTTACCCATGATCATGAAACCGCGCTCTATCATTTCGGGACAGGGCATGGTGAATGCTTGCTGCCCCAAAGGATGAGATCATGGCGATGATCAAGTCAACTGCACGTTTTGGAGACAAGTATGCCTTTTCCAAGTACGATGCCATATACGCTGCTGCAGAGGATGCCGCCATGTTCGGACGTGCACTTAAAAGCAACGCTGTCAGATCCGGCTGTACATCAGTTCCTACAAGGAATACCAGAAGCATTTGGATGACATACTGAAAACGCTCCATGAATCAGTGGACAGGATGCAGGGGACGGCTGTTTATGACCGCATCTGCCTGCTCCAGTCTCTCCAGGGTATCGGATTCCTCAGCGCCGTTGTGCTGATGGCAGAAATGGGCGATTTTGACCTGTTTTCCGCCCCGAAAAAGCTTTATGCATACTTCGGTCTGGATCCTGCCGTGAAGCAATCCGGAAAATTTAACGGTGACAAAGTACATATGTCCAAACGGGGCTCAAGCCTTGCCCGGCGCATCCTGCATATGGTGGCCCTTAACAACCTTAAAGTTGATAAAGGGACGAAAACCCCGGTAAACCCGGTTATTTATGGCTACTACACTGATAAATGCAAAAGCAAAAAGAAAAATGTAGCGGTCGGAGCCGTCATGCATAAAGTCTGCAACATCATCTTTGCTATGCTCCGGGATAATAAGCCTTTTGAGATAATCACTCCGCAGGAACACTGTGAACGCTATGCGATGGAACATCCTGATAAGACAGGAGTAAACGCAGCCTAAGGGAATCACATAAAAATTTCCATGCATATGGGCTTATTAAAGTTACCCTTTTTTCAGAAACTGGTAGCAATAAAATATTTTTGACTTTTTTCAAATCACCTCTTGACATTTCTTAGCTGGACTTAAACTATCTTAAGAAGAGTATACCATAGAAAAAATTTAGTCTAGTTAATTAAAAAACTCTATACTAGTGTTCCGGAAGCTGCAGATTAATATAAAGCGTTCCGTCCTGAAAACTATATCAAGGTAGACAGCTAGACAAATAGGAGAAGAAAGTGTTGTATTTTGTGTAAAATATACATATTAGAGGAATTAAAAGTATTTCGGTTTTGTGTGATAATATATATGCATGATAGTAGCAGAAAACCCAAGAATAGTTAAGAATAAATAAGGAAGGCATTATGAAAAACTTATGGATTGGATAAAACTGCCTGATGGATGGCACGAGTGGAAAGTCACTGGCTTGATCGGAAAAGGGTCTTAAGGGGAAGTATACAGGGTGGAAAAAGATATACAAGGAGAATCTTTTGTCAGTGCTGTGAAAATTATTTCCATATATAGGATCGGGGAGTTTTTGTTTTTGTAATAGAGGGAGATTTCGAATGGATAATAATTTTGGTGTTTTCATAATTATAGTCGTAGTTCTAGGGTTGTTCAATATGATCAAACTGTTTTCGGGCAGGGTATCAGCCGGAAAAAATGCGAATGACGCAATTTACGCAAGAGAACGCTGTAATGACGCTGTCCACTCAGCCAATGCCAGTCTTGAAAGAATCAGGGATGCTGTATGGGATGGCATCGACACGGAACAAAAAGCCAGAAGCACATTGGCTGAGATAGGCCGATATATGGATTACATGGAAAACGCGAAAAAGCTAAATGAACAGGCAATCACATATACAAAAAATGCTCAAGATGCTGCAAACAGCTCGTGGACTGCAGCCAATGGGTTCGGCGGTGATTTCGCATCTGCATCTGTTTACCATGGAGCAGCAAAAAAGTTCAGGAAATTGGCTTCACTTCGGTGGCGATGCCATATACAGATGATGCGGTTATTAGAAAAGCCATAATGTTGTGTAGACAGTTTTTTACTCCCGAAGAATGCAAGCAAATAGCTAGAGGAAGTCTTATATATTGTAATCCTACTCCGGAAATTGCCCAAGAGATTCCGGATAAAACGGACGAAGAACAATATACGTGGAAGGACGCGGATGTCGCAAAGACACCTGCTGAAGATGAAAATACAAAATCCAGTAAACATATTATATTAAGAGGTATTGTTGCTGTCGGCGGAGTGATTGCCACACTCATAGTTTTATCGTTTGCCCTAGCTCGGATTTCTGGCGTAGATAAGTTGACTCCCGTAAAGAACAATGAAGGCTCTAATGAAGTAGCCCCTGAGGTTATCAGTGAAGCAGAGACAGACGCGACACAGAATGGGAGCATTCCCTTAGATGTTGCAGAGGCAACAGAAAGGGCTGTAACAAATATAAACGGCATAGAAGCTCCTGTGTATTACAGAGTAACGGCTTCCACAACCCTCAATGTTAGGAGCAACCCGGACGCATCCAGTGAACGTCTTGGCAGCCTGAAAGGGCAGACCATATGCCAGGGGACAGGCAATATATCGGAAGACGGAAAATGGGCGGAAGTGTACTTCGGAGAAGGGCAGAAAACAGGATGGGTTTCCGTTAATTACCTACAGGAAGTGGATGCAGGGGATGTGGATGGAGTCACAGAAATGTCTGAAAGTGATACAACTCAGGCTGAGACACAGGGTGAGGATACAAAAGTAACATCTATGACGGAAAGTACAGGGCTGCTCGTTAATAATGACCTCTCCAGATATACCAATGGGGAGCTGAACAGGAAATTTATATTATGCGTAGGCGAACGAGTGCAGCCAAGTGCATCCATATGGAACGGCGGTATCAGTATCTCAGATGAGGCAGTCATATCGGTAGATGATGATGGAACCATTACCGCAAAAAAAGTCGGTACAGCGAATGTTGTTTATTATGGGGTTGGCAGTATGTCGATGGCATATACTGTCGTTGTGGAATAGGTAAATACATATCATACAGTATATAGAAAGGCATCCGGAATCGCATTCGGCTGATGATGCATGGTGGAGAAAATGAAAAAATGTAAAATTTGCGGTTCAAAAATAGGCAAGAGAGGCTTTTACAGTGTGTGTGGTGCGCCAAACGAGGCAGAAGACAGCATAGCAATGCTAGTATCCTAGTATCACTGGCTATGAAGGGGAACCCGAAAGCTGTATTACTGCTGTATGAGCGTTCCTACGGGAGATTTTTTGCCATATGCAGACAGATATTAAGGGGCTACCCGGAAGCAGATACAGAGAATATTCTTCAGAATTCCTATATGGAAATATTTACTTCTTTGGATAAATTAGAAAATCTGGAAAATTTCCTTGCCTGGGGCAGCACCATCGTATCCAACACAGCGCTGAATTTTTTAAGGAAAAATAAACGCATTATATACATGGACATGGAAGATGCCCAAGGTGGGATATCCATACCAGACCCGGAAAAACCAGCAGTACCAGATCCGGCAGAAATTGTTAACAAACAGGAAACAGAATACCTTATAAACAGAATTATTGACAGGCTTCCCGAATCGCAAAGGATATGCATATTCATGTATTATATGCAGGATATATCGGTAAAGGAAATCTCAGAAAGGCTCGGTGTGACAGAAAATACGGTAAAAAACCGGCTCAGATATGGGGAGTTTAAGATTGAAGAAGAAGTCATAAATCTGGAAAAGCAAGGGACGAAGTTATACGCAATGTCCCCATTCGTTTTCTTTCTGTGGCTATACCGCGGTCACACCTTAGACAACAGGAAGCATCAGTTGTTGTAGATGTCGCAAAGAAAGCAAAAAAAGTTGCGGAACTGACAAAGAAAGCTGGGAAGGCAACTTCCGGATGTAACACCCCGCTTTGGCACATCGTGCTGGAAACGGAGGGATAGGTTTTATCTCTATGTTTGGTATAGGTATAGTATACCACAGAAGGAAAATAACGTAAAGCCGTTAGTGTCAGGTTGGTTAGAATCGCCATTTAAAATCAATTATACCAGTTGATCCGTCGATTTTTGAACTGGTGGAGCGGAAGAGATAAGGCTTCGGCCATTTTGTTATCTCTGACGTAATGATAAAAAATGCAAAATTGATAAAACCTTTGTGGGAATAGGCACGTCTATAGAGTAGAAGCACATACTGGAGAAAATGGAGTTTATGGGAGGTTTTATAATTATAGCTATTATTATGGGTTTGATAAGCATGGTTTTAGTGGTATCAACATCGAATGCTTCGAATGAGACTACAGATAAACTAACGATGCAACTGCATTATTTAAGTGATGTTTATACTGAGGTATCGAATGTGCTGTCAAAAATGAGACGTTGTCCGGCTGCAGATTTTGAAGATACCGGGGCGCAGGTGCAACAGGTTGCTGCACTGTTAAAGGAATATGAAGATATAAAACGTAGAATTAGTACACAGAGAAATATATGTAAACAGAGAAATATATGTAAACAGCTCCAGAATGAAGCGTATCAAGCATTGAATAGGCATAGAATGCGGCTTTTTTGGTTGAGGAGCGAATGATCTTAGTGCATTACTATATTACAGAAATGAAAAAATATAATAATGCAAATTTCGCTATACCCGCAGAACCGGTGAATAATGTATTGTTTTTGCAGGCGATTAGCTATGTCGAACGGCACAGGCTCAGGAATAATTCTCAGAATATGGAAGTAAAAGGAATTACTGAAAAATCTGGAGAAAACATGGTGAGCAACTATTCTGAAAAAAAGATGCACCGTTCATCTTGACAGAAGCAGTTAGTAATATAGGAAGTAATGAGCAACGGGAAGCAAATGTAAAATCCCCTTCTTTCGTAGCAGAGAACAAGAAAAAGAGATATAAGAAAGGGGCAAAGATAGCACGTTTTTTGCGGTTTTGATCACTCTTTTTTGGATTTTGGCAATCATTGTCATACAGAATAAAGATCTGCTGACAGACAAGATTAAGCTATGGAGACAACACAACACTGTTCCAGAAACACAGACAACGAGGGCCGATACGGAGGATGAAACCATTCGGAATACGGAATATACCTTGCCGGAAACAGTGGGGGATGTAGAAAATATGGATCAGTCAGAGGAGGAAACCTTATATCGTGCGTTGGAAAAAGTGAGACTTCGCAGCGATCCTGGAACGGAATATAAAAGGCTGGCAGGGATCGGAGCAGGTGATTTATGCATGAGCAGCGGCGAAGTATCAGAAGATGGAGAATGGATAGCTGTAGAATATCAGGGATACCAGGGATGGGCTTTCAAAGAATATTTTGAAGAGGTAGAAGACGAACCAGCGCCGGAGAATGATGAGTTGATAAGCGGAGCGCTATTTGCGGAAGATGCCATCTGGCTGGATGAAAGAGTGGTTATTTCGCTGGAAGCTTATTCTGTCTCCGATGCTACTATAACGATCCGTGTGCAGAATGACGCCGATATTAGCGTAACAACATTTGGCTTGCCTTCCATAGTGATAAATGGGAGGAACAGTTCATTGGATCCGTATGCGAACATGGGGTTTTCCATGGTGACGATTGCCAGTCATTCTTATGAATTGATTACATATGAAGTGGATACTGAGCTTTTGACGGTCGGCGGAACGTTGACCGGAGAGATGTACATTATGGATGCCAGTGTAATATCAGACAGAACATACGAACTGAGACTGATGAAAAATTAGAAGTTTGATGTTAAGGGAGGCAGGAATGACAAACTGTAAATACTGCGGATGTGTTGTGGAAGAGGAAGATCGGTATTGCATGAACTGCGGGAGACGACTGCAGACAGAGATAAAAGAAGGGATGCCGGTTGCCTACTATTTTTTCATGGAGCCGTCCGGCAATGTGATTTATCTGGGATGTGAGGAATGTACAAAAAGGAACGATTAAACGGAATGAGTTGGACAGGGAGGAAAAAACGAATGAAATTGAGACAAATAAATGTGCAGAAAAAAATCAGAGGCTTTATGTTGACGGTGGCGTTTGCGACCTGCTTCGTGTCGGTAAATCGCGCGTATGCAGAAGACGCAGCTGAGGAATACAAAGGCGTTTATGTAGAGGGTACAAACATAGATGACTGGATCTTTTATGAAGGCGAGCGTCCGACCTTTGAACCGTCCGACTATTTCAATTTTTCTGGTTCCTACAGTGCCGATTATAAAAATATAATCGCTACGATCGACCGTCCGGAAGATGAGCAGGATGTTCTGTGGATTTTAAGTACGTTTAATGATCTTATGGCACCTGCATTTGGACAGGATATAGCTTATTGGGATAGATCCATTCCGCTGCCGCAGGAGGCCGTGTTATATGAAGAACAGGGAATACTTGATTACTTGCGTAATCTGTATGTGATGGAAGGTCAAAAAATCAGTATAAGGACAGACGAAGAAGCTACCAGTCTTCTAAATGAAATTCAGACAACCGCTGAATATTATGTGATGCGGTCGATCTTGGTCGGATTGATCGCAGAACGGGAGGGTATAAGCGTCACACAGCAGGATTATGATGAATTGTGTGAGAAGCTTGCAAGGGCGAATAATGCTTCCAAAGAAGCTGTGATCGCTTATTATACGGAAACAAAACTCTGGAGGTGGACGCAGGAATACCCGGTAGCCCAGGTGGTATTGAAAAATGCACATCTGAGGTATACAGATGAAATCGATGAACAGAGCGACACCACGGTGCAGATTAGTGATATGAACGATGATATGCTCCGGCAGGCTATGTCAACCGAACTCTATGCCGGGGAGGATATGGAGAAACCATGGGTGATTGGGAGCGCAAATTGTAATGGCCTGGAATTTTATGTGAACCAGCCTTTGTCTGAGCAATTGACTATCTATGTTAAAAATGCTTCAGAGTCTCCGGCTCTTTTGGGAACGAACGAGAGGTTTCCATTACATTTTGATTTCTATCGGGAGGATCTGACTGGGTATGAAAGTCACACGGTTGATACATTTTTCATAGAGCCCGGTGAGAGCTATGCGTTTCAAATGACCATAGATCAGGAGGTATTACGGGACTCCCAGATTATTCGCGTGAATAGCTTCTCCTTTTGGGATACGGAAGCAGGCGATTTCTCGGAGCGGGATGCAAGATTAGATATGAATGTATATTACGGAACGCCATCTGAGATGCAGAATGAAACAGATAATGTGAATTATCAGGGAACGCTCAGCCAGGACAAATTAACCATGGAAGCAGAATCATTCTGGAACAACTTCTATACCATTCATTTCCAGAACGAGGGATATAGGATGCGTATCGGTGATGCGCAGAAGTTTACCTGCACGATCATAACCGACCAGGGCCCCTATGATATAACGGTTCCGTCCACTGTGGTAACGGAGGACTCCAGCCAGTATCTTTCCTTGTACCCCGGCAAGCTTGAGGGTACACCAAGGGAACTGGTAGTAAATAAGATCGGGCAGATGGAGGATCAGAACGAAAGCAGGGACGCAGATGATAATCCTTTGACAGAATGGGATGCGGTGATATCATTAGAGAAAGAGTAGCCGCTCTTGGAGGGAGAAAACTATGAAATGCAGAAAATGTGGATATGAAAATAAGTTCAAGGCAAGATTTTGCTCAAACTGCGGGGCTTTGTTGGAAAATATTTGCCCGAACTGTGGAGTGGTAAACAAGGCGGAAGCTTCTTTTTGTACGGCATGCGGCGCCTCGCTGAATGATTGTAGCGAGGTGTCAAAATTGGTTGCCCTGGCAAGACAGAATGATCAGACGGCAATCACCAGATTATACGATCTTACGAAGAAAAAATATATGACTATCTGCCGCCAGATTCTTCAGAATTCAAGAACGACCGGAGATATGGAGGATGTACTGCAGGATGCATATATCAAAATATTCTCAAATTTGGACAAGCTGCAGTCAGGAGATAATTTTGTTGCCTGGGGATCCAGAATCGTGACGAATACCGCTCTGGATCTGATGAGAAAAAACGCGCCTGTTCTGCTGGACGAAGATAAAGACATTGACGAGCTGGATTATCAGCCGGTACATATCAATCCGAGTGCATGTGACAGTCCGGAAAAACTGATGGATCAGAAGGAGACAAGCAGGCTTATCTCAGAGATGATCTCCACACTTTCGGAGGAGCAGAGAATCTGCATCTATCTGTTTTACATCCAGGAAATGTCGGTGAAAGAAATTGCTGCTTCCGTGGGGGTCAGTGAAAATACTGTTAAAAGCAGACTGAAATATGGCCGGAACAATATCGAGAAAAAGGTACTGTTGATGGAAAAGCAGGGGACAAAACTCTACGGCCTGGCGCCTCTGCCGTTCTTTGTATGGATTTTCCGAAGTACAACGGCCAGTGCGGAGGCAGCGGAGATAGTCGTTTCTTCGATCAAAGTGAAGCTGATTAGACAACTGTCAGTTGGCGGATCGAAGAAAGCTGCGAAGCAGGTGGGATTTAAAATAGGATCTAAAGTCATTCGTGGAGCTGGGGAAGCGGCTTCCGCTGGTACTGCCATTGAGACTTCTGCCGGAAGCGTCGGGGCGATAGGCGGGATTGTCTCGACTTCGGTGAAGGCGGTAGCAGTAAAAACGGTTATTAGTATCACTGCTGTGGGGGTGGCTGTTGGCGGTGTATCAGCAGTAGTACGCGAGAATCGTAAGAGCAATGTGGATGAAAAGAGGAGAATAGCGGTTTTGGAAAACTACAGAAAGAAACTGGAAGATAGGGAAAGAAGCATTGAATTAGAAGCGGGTGAGAAGGATGTGTTTGGGCTTGGTTATATAGATGGCGACAATTTGCCGGAATTGGTCACTGCTGTTGATACTGAATATTATTATGATTATGTAGAATATCCGGACACATTAAAAACTTTACTCTCTGTGGAAACATATGCGGATGATCTAATGGCTTCTCTATATTCTACTGACTATCAGGTGAGCCTCTGTTATTATGAAGGAACCAGTATTCTTTCGAGTGATTTTATTGTACATGGAGGGCCGCTTGAGAAAAATTGCTATCAAAAATGTGATAAGAACGCCTATCCTACAGATTTGACCGAGGAGGAGTTGAATCAGCTTACAACAGGTCTTTCACTGAAACAGATTGAGTTTCATGAAAATACAGAAGAAAACAGAGAGAAGTATTTACAAATAAAAGAAATAGGTGAAAATTCGAACATAAAGCAAGAAGAAACGGAAAATATTATATCTTTTTCTACATATTTAGGTGATCACTCAAAGATTCCTTATGCAGAGGGGACTTATTCAAATATAGGCGATCGAGAGTATGGCGATATGCTGTGGATCAGAAAAGATGGAGACAAATATGATGTTGATTTTCTGGTATATAGAGAAGGTACTTTTTTGTCCTATGGCTATCCCAGAGATGGAAAATTGATGTTGAGATCGCTACAAAAAACAGGAGAAATTGATTATGCCCAAATTGTCTGGGATGTGGAAGGAAATTGTACTTATGAGTTTCTCAAAGACCAAGGCGGCATTTTTTATGCTGGAGCAACGTATCATTTGACGCGGGAGGATGATGATGCAAATAGTGATTGGGAGCTATTTGAGCTTGAGGAAAAATGGGTTCTCAATTATTAATTTATAAAAAAATTAAAAAATATAAAACCCTTTCCCCCGAAGTTACGTCTAGTATATGAATAGGAGATAAATCTGGCAAAACGCTTATGGTTGAGAGGAGACATTGACAGCAAAGCCAGATGATTTCCTGATTGCAAAACAATAAATAAAATGAGAGAGGACAATAGCTATGAAAATGAAAAACTACAAAAAGATGTTAGGTTTGCTCGTGATGGCATTGATTGTTGTATTTACTTCTATGACTGCAATGGCAGCCACGGTGAAAGCGAACCCGGGAGAGAAAAAAAACCTTGAGATCACGGCCGGGCAGAGCGTTACACTGCAGGTGACAGGTGTGAAACAGAGCAAGATTAAGTGGTCAACCAGCAAATCTGCAGTAGCTAAAGTCAGCAAAAAAGGGAAAGTGACGACTAAAAAGGCCGGCACCGTGAAGATTACCGCGAAATCGGGCAAAACGAAAACAACTTTTGTGATTAAAGTGTGCAAAAATGAGTATGTTTGTGCAAATCAGAACCCGGCGACATGGACATATGGATCGCCCAGAGTTTGTTTCAATACACTGAAAGCCTACTATAAAGGCGGAAAACTGTATGTTCAGGGCTTCTGGTTAAATACCGAATATGTGAATTATACAAAGGTTGTGGCGGATATTTGCATCTATGATGGAAATAGTGGGAATAAGCTGATTGCTAAAAAACACGTCACTTACAATAATTTTCTTTGGGCCAGATCATATAACGGGAAAATGACATATGTATTCTCCGGAAAAGAACTTAAGACAAAGAAGCATGACCTGAGAAACATGGATGTCATAACCATTTCTATTATCTATTAATGGGAAAAGTATCGGCACATGCAATGAAGAATGCATGAGGAGAAGGTACATGAAAAAAATAAAGTTCGTTTATAAAGTAGTTGTTTTGGTGCTTGTTTTGACTGCCTGTTTGGTGATGGGATGTGGAAAAAGTGGCAACGTCCGCAATACTGTGGAGGAAGATAAATCTGAACGGGTGCGGAAGTGGTTTGTCAATGTCAAAGCTACGAATAGCTACGATGAAGCATCGGTATGGTTTTGCCCGGATGAGGATCGGGATCAAATGGTTAAGACATATGGAGATGTCAAAGATCTTAAAGCTGAAAACCTGACGGCTTATTTCTGTGGCATAGTGGATGAGAGAAACGTATTTGTGGTAGAATGCGACACTGCGGGGGGACACGAAAGAAGCTTAGTGCTTTATGAGGATCATCCGGAATACGGATATCGCATTTGCATGAATCAGGAAATAGCAGATCATATTCTTGCGGATATGCTTTGCGGAACCTGTGGAGGATACGGGCAGATTACGGACGGAAACGCTACGGTATGCGGTATCTGCGGCGGAATCGGGCAGCAATACAATCCAAACCTTTACTATGATGCAATGATGGGGTGGACAGGCGGCTACATGGTTTGCAGTGGCTGCGGGGGCAGCGGCTATATTGGCAATGTATCTTATGTCGCCTGCAAAACATGTGGAGGTATTGGCGTGATTATTCCGTAGGCACATTTAGGAGGGTATTTGGCTGAATAGCGTGCATGACAAGGTCGGGGATAAGGTCATTTTTACGCGGAACAACTATGCGGACGGATACTTAACGGTGATATCGGATTTGTCAAAGAGGCGGCTGACCCTATCCTAATCTGGAAGCAGGGCGAAAACAAGATCATCACAGTCAGCCAGGGAAACGCGGCTGACCTGGAGCAAGTTGACGCAATTACAATCCACAAAAGCCAGGGCAGCGTATACCAGAAGGTATACATTGTTTTACCAGAAGAGCCGGTAACGCTTTTAACCCGGAATATGATCAACGCCGCCATTCCCGGGCAGGGGAAGATGTAGTGCTGATCGTTGTCGGAAATGCGCTGCGGATCGCGCCATCCAACGTACAGAAAAGAGAGCGGGCAACCATGTTGTATGCGCTGTTAAAGGCCGAGGATGGAAAACCCAAGGCCCAGAATAGGAAACCCAGCCTGCGGCATACAAAAAGGCGGCAATGGGGGCATGATACACAATAGGCTCTCGGAATTATGAGCCTGCCGACCAAGATCCACCGGTCGGATGAACCTTGATAAGTAGATATTATCCAGAATGGAACAGATGTAATAAATTTTGAGAAAAAAGGGCGCAGTTAATAGACCCCGCAGTTGACATGGTTTATAATGGTATTGCTTATGGATTAAGCAGCCTGCTCAAGGAGATTTCTCAGGGAAGTCTTTGGCAGGTTCCACGCATCAAGGTGCTGACACATCATGATGCAGAACAGGCGGCAGTACCACATCTTGGATGAACGGTATCTGCCGTCTTCCAGTTTATAGTCCAGCTTCACGCGCTTATTACAGCGTTCCGCAGAAGTCCTTGCGTTATAGGCCAACTTCCATTCTTTACTGCTCCTTGGCGGATCATTAAAAAGCCTGGGGTTATCAGCCATGACAAGGTGTACTGTCCTGCCATATTTCGCATCGGAACATGGATTTTCACAGGTACAGTGGGGGCTTCCTCCGGCAAAGCTGATTTTAGGACATTTGAATTTTGTTCTGCCCTTCATGGATTCCGTGCCGTCCCTGCGCATGGCATGCCCTTCGCGGCATACAGGGACACCGTCATCGTTGATAGTGAAATCGTCCTTGTAGACTGGTGGTCTGCCCCCTTTGTCGTTAAGGTCGATGAAAGGCGTAATGCCGTTATCGCGGCAGTATTTGTAATAAGCCATGGCATCATGGGCGGAATCGAGCAGGAGTTTGTCAACGTTTGCCTGTGGCAGGAACTGTGCTTTTTCGTTTGGAAACATCAATACCTACTGCGTTCATGTTCATAAAAATG
>CAYRZL010000068.1:0-14071 GCA_964428795.1 uncultured Lachnospiraceae bacterium
AAAGGAGATCAGGCGCTTTTTGGCGGATTTTCAACCAAAGATATGAAAGTGCGGCCTGGTGTAAAGGAAAACAGACCCCTGGCGGACTTCCTTCCAACATTGACAATAGCTGCAAAAACCTGGCAACAGAAATGACAAATTATAATGTTGAGCAGAAAGATTTATATGGAGAGCTACTTATTACAGAGGAACATGTGTAGAACAATTCAAGTGTCCGGGAAATGCTGAAGCAAAGGGAAATAAAACCGGAAAATCTGCCGTCGGCAGAAGATTTGAAAAAACTGGAGAGAAGAGTTAAGAAGGACGAGAAAAAATTAATGGAAAAATAGGAGAAGTCCGAAAGGAGGATAGTGCAGAAAAAGCAAATTCAGCAAATCGGAATCATTGTTGAGCGGGTATTTGAAGTGTGGAAATTGCGGAAGGAATCTCACCGGAAGCAAGGAACTACATGGGTATATTCTGTATAGCTGTTCCTACAGCACAGGAAGAACTATGAGAAGTACCGGGAAGGAGAGCTTGATCAGAAAGCATTTCAGAGCGCCAGGGAGCAGATCGACGTGTCAAAAGAGCAGTTAAAGAAGCGTGTACAGGAGCTGGAAAGTCTTATCCATACGGAAGAAGAGATTCTCTTAAAAAAGAATATTCCGGTGGGACAGATGATGGAGTTCCTGGGCTATGAAACACTGACATGGAAGATGCTGGAGGCTTATGTGGAGGAAATTTATGTGCATGACAGTGGGAAAATAGAGATCAGATGGAGGGAGCTGGTTTAAAATTTATAGCAATAATATAACATCCTCTATTCTGATTTTCTGACACTGACGTAACATCCTCTCCCCGGATCTTGTGACAACAATGTAACATCCGCTGTGTCAAAGCAACGGTTTTATGGGAAAAATCGAGTGAAAATAGATAAAAAGTTTCGCCAGGCGTGCAAAAATCCGTCCGGCGGACGAATTTTTGTTGTGTGCGGGATAGTCTGCCGGGGTAAAGTGGTAGAATTTATATTGTTAAATTGCTATTTCCAGAATTTAATGTTATTATAAAAATAGATTAGAAAAGAAACAAATGGAAATGCTATATTTGATGTTTTGGAAATGGAGCAGGGGCGGCACCCCACTATGGGCGGGCTGGACGAAGGAATTTAGGAACCGACATAAAAGAAGGATAATCCTGTTAGACAGGCTTTTTGTGTAAAATATATAAGAAAGTATAGAGAAGAGAAGTATATGGGTAAAATAGAAGGCATAAAAATTCAGAATTATGGCACTTTAAAAAATATTGTGCTTGGGAAAACAAGAACTAACCAGAGTGTTCGAGCTTTGGGGAACCTTGTTGCTGTGATTGGACCGAGTGGTAATGGGAAGAGTACCTTAGCAGATGCATTCGGCTTCATTGCAGATTGTCTGGAAGTGGGAGTGGAGGCGGCTTGCGATGCGAATAATCGGGGAGGATTTGAAAAGTTGGTTTCTCAGGGGACTACAGAGCCCATTTTATTTGAATTGTATTATCGGGAGTCGAGTAATACACGACCGATTACTTATGAACTGGAAATAGATTTAGATCAGATAGGGCGTCCTTATGTCAAAAGGGAGAGACTTCGTCAGCGCGTAGAGAGACATGGATGGCCAAGATCTTTTATGTATTTGCAAGAGGGGGTAGGCTATGCTTTTGAGGGAAACGATGACGGTGGTCAAGATGATGATGGAAGTATTACTGGGAAAAAAGTAGAGGTACAGCTTTCAGATATCAGGCGTCCAGGCATTGTTACTCTAGGAGCAATGAAACAATATGATCGCATAGAAAAGTTTTTGAGCTTTTTAAAAAGTTGGTATTTGTGTTATTTTTCTCCTGATGCAGCAAGAAGATTACAAACTGCAGCACCTCAGGCATATTTAGATAGAATCGGAAGTAATATTAATAATGTTGCGCAATACATGTATAGAGAAAATAAAAGGGAATTTGAAAAGGTTTTACAAGAAATTCAATCTAAACTTCCAGGAATAGAAAAAATAGAACCACAGAAATTTGAAAATGGGCAAATGATGCTCCGTTTTTATGAGAAAGGGTTTGAACATCCGTTTTATTCTCAAAGAATGTCAGATGGGACATTAAAGCTTTTTGCCTATTACTTATTGCTTCATGAAAAAAATCCACGGCAATTAGTCTTCATAGAGGAGCCAGAGAATGGGCTATACCATCATTATTTAGGAGAACTCGCAGAAGAAATGAAAAAAAATGTTGGAAACGGATTTTCAAAACAGCTATTTATTACTACACATAGTCCATTTTTTGTAAATGCTTTGGGTCCGGATGATGTGTGGGTTTTAACAAAGAACAGTGATGGTTATTCAAGTATAAAACGGGCTTCAGATTTTACTTTTGTAAAGGAGTTAGCAGAAGAGGGGGTTACAGTCGGTGACATGTGGTATAGTAAATATTTTGAAGGCACGGAGGAATAGATGTATTTTCAATTTCTTATAGAGGATAAATCAACAGAGATATTGGTAAATCATATAATGGAGAAATTAGTAAATCAGTATACGGAAAGAGAAATTATTTGGGATATAAAATCTTTTGGGGGTATAGGGCATTTACGTAAAAAGGGAAATGTCTTAGAACAAAAGACTGGAAAATTATTGAATGATTTGCCGATGTATATGAGAGCGTTCAGTAAAGTGCTACAGAATATGGCACATTCTACATTGATAATTGTCTTGGACAATGATAAAAGAGATGTGGAACAATTTAGAGAAGAATTAGAAGAGGTAGCTGTTTCTAATATGATATTATGTGATTATGTGTTTTGTGTAGCGATTAAAGAGATGGAAGCTTGGCTACTAGGAGATAAAGAAGCCATTATAAAGGCATATCCAGATGCAAAAATGCAATATATAAAAAAATATAACCAGGATGCCATTTGTGAAACATGGGAGGTCTTGGCAGACATCGTTTATCCTCATGGCTTTTTGATACTTAAAAAGAAGGCAAATGGAAATTATTCTGAGATTGGGAAGGCGAAGTGTGAGTGGGCTGATAAAATAGGAAAATATATACATTTATATGAAAACATATCGCCTAGTTATCAATATTTTATTGGTGAGTTAGAGAAAAGAATCGCTATATAAAAGAAATGATTAAAAAAGGATTGTTTGATACATAATTGAAAGTTAATCGAGGTGCTGTAAAGTGTTGAAGAGTTGTTGCTTTACAGCATTTTGTGTTTGGAAAACATATCAGTTTTGTGACAATAATATAACATCCACTATATGAACGTATGCGGTTTTAAGGCATTTCTATGGCAAAAATTTATCCAGTGGGCGAATTTTTGTTGTAGCAATGACTTGACATCCTCGGGTACGCTATGCGCCAGGGACAGTCTGCCTACATAAAAATGTGCAAATGCACAAAAAATAGTAATGACTATTGAAGTGAAAAAATAGTGGTAAAATAGCATTACTAAAATTCGTGCAATGCACAGAGATAAGGAGCAACGCTGTGGAGATTAAGAGAGATTCCTACCTTGAACAGTTAAAGATAAGAAACGATAATGGAATGATAAAGATTATCACGGGAATTAGAAGATGTGGAAAATCATTTCTGTTATTTGTATTGTTTAAGAAATATTTACTGGAGAATGGTGTAGATAATGACCACATCATTGAGATTGCGTTAGACGGTATTGAAAACGAGGAACTGAGAGAACCGAAAAAGTGTTATTAGTATATCAAGGATGCAATGAAAGACGAGCAGAAATATTATTTGCTTTTGGATGAAGTACAGTTTATGCCCCGATTTGATGAAGGATTTGTAATTATGGGTATGAAGTATTTTCTGCTTAATGCGGATAGTTTGGAGTTTTAGTGTGAAAGAAATTTTATACCTGATATGTAGCGATTAGTCAGACAACAGTAAAAGTGATTCGAAATGATATGAAAGGTATGTAATAATATGGAACTAAAATTAGAAAACCTGACCGTGGAAACACTGAAGAGTATAATAGTGAGCATGACAGATTTTTTATCAAAAGAGCAATGCCGGACATTACAATTGCTGATTGAAGAAAGCAGGAATCAGAAACCGGAAGAGGAGCATCTGCCTGTGCCGGAAAGAATGTCTCAGAAATTTGTGGATGAGGAGACGAAGAGAAAATATCTTGCATGGGCAGAAAAAGTTGTATACAGCAGAGCAGATGCAATTGTATCAGGACAACACAGAAACCAGTATGGGGAAGTGGCTGCTTTACTGGCGCTGATCGGAGAAATAAAAGAAGATATGGGAGAACAGGGAGAAAAGACAAGAATTTTTATGGAATATAAAAGCAAATTTCCAAGACATTCATCCTTCCAGAGAGAGATGAAGGACTATTTTAACCGTTGGTGACGAATGAAAAATTTCTGTGTCAGCAATTGAGAAGATGCCGGATATTTAGTATAATGGTTACAAAATATGAGGTGTTTTAGGATAACAGGAGCACAAAGTGAGGAGTAATCCGGATACAAGCTGAAACAGGCAAACAGCAGAGAGAGGTAATGAAATGAAAAAATATGGATATGGCGTAGACATCGGAGGAACCACATGCAAGATCGGACTTTTTGATCACACAGGAGTCATACTGGATAAATGGGAGATCAGGACGAACCGTGAAAACCATGGAGCATCCGTTCTGGATGATATCAAAGCTTCCATTGAGGCAGATCTTCAGAAGAAAGGTATTTCCATGGAGGAAGTGCAGGGGGTAGGTGTTGACGTGCCGGGCGCCATGACAAAGGATGGCACCGTGGTACAGTGTGCGAATCTCGGATGGCCCAGATTTAATGTGGCAGAAGCGTTTTCCAAAAAGATCGGTCTGCCGGTGAAGGCTGCCAATGATGCAAATGTGGCAGCGCTGGGCGAAATGTGGCAGGGAGGCGGAAAAGGCTACAAAAATGTGGTCATGGTTACTCTTGGAACCGGTGTGGGCGGCGGAATCATTATAGACGGTCAGATTTTATCCGGTACCCACGGAGCCGGAGGAGAGATCGGACATATGCGTGTCAACCGTCAGGAAACGGAAAGCTGCGGATGCGGAAAATGCGGTTGTCTGGAGCAGTATGCGTCCGCCACCGGAATCGTGCGTATGGCGAAGAAGGCATTGGGGGAGAGCGACAGACCGTCTGCGCTGCGCAAGATCGGGGATGTTACAGCGAAGGACATATTTGATGCGGCAAAAGCAGGGGATGAGCTGGCAATGGAACAGGTAAAACAACTGGCAGTCATGCTCGGCAATGCCCTGAGCCATATAGCGGTGGTGGTGGACCCGGAAATATTTGTAATCGGCGGCGGTGTATCCAAGGCCGGTCAGATGCTGATCGATATGATTCAGGAAGAATTTGAAAAGCAGGTATTTTCCACCTGCGAATCTACAAAATTTGCGTTGGCATCTCTTGGAAATGATGCGGGTATGTATGGCTGCGCAAAAATGATTTTTGAGGAATAGCATGTGACAAGCAGCAGAAATTTAATCAGAATTACTAATAAAACAGATTAAATTTATTTATTTTTCTAATTATAAAGAATGGGCTATACTATAAATAAATGTATGTGGCAAACCACATGAGATCAAAAGCAAAGAGGAGAAAATGATATGAGCGTTCGTAGAGTGTATGTAGAGAAAAAGCCTGACTATGCAGTAAAAGGCAAAGAGCTTCTGTCAGAGATCAGCAGTTATCTGGGCATTCGTACCGTGACAGGTGTGCGTGTGCTGATTCGTTATGATGTGGAAAATATTTCGGATGAGACATATGAGCTCGCATTAAAGACCGTATTTTCAGAGCCTCCGGTAGATGATGTATATGAGGAGACTTTTGAATTAAACGGGGCAAAGACATTCAGTGTGGAATTTTTGCCGGGACAGTTTGACCAGCGGGCGGACTCCGCGGAGCAGTGCGTAAAGCTGCTGAATGAGAATGAGGAGCCGATCATCCGCTCCGCGACTACTTATGTGATTGAGGGCGAGTGCAGCAGCGAACAGTTTGAGGCGATCAAAGCCCACTGCATCAACCCGGTAGATTCCAGAGAGACAGATCTTGAGAAACCGCAGACACTGGTGCAGGAGTTTGAGGACCCGGCAGATGTGATCGTTTTTGACGGATTTGCACAAATGGAGGAGGCTGCATTAAAGGAGCTTTACGATTCTCTCGGTATGGCAATGACCTTCAAGGATTTTCTGCATATTCAGAACTATTTTGCAAATGAGGAGCATCGGGATCCGACTATGACAGAGATCCGTGTGCTGGATACTTACTGGTCTGATCACTGTCGTCACACGACCTTTGCAACGGAGCTGAAGTATGTGGTATTTAAGGAAGGATATTACAAAGCGCCTATCTGGGATACCTATCAGAAATATCTGGATGCACACAATGAAATATATGCCGGAAGAGATGATAAGTTCGTCTGCCTGATGGATATTGCCCTCATGGCTATGAAAAAACTGAAGGCGGAAGGAAAACTGAACGATCAGGAGGAGTCTGACGAGATCAATGCCTGCAGCATCGTGGTACCTGTTGAGGTAGACGGACAGACCGAGGAATGGCTGGTGAACTTTAAAAATGAGACACACAATCATCCCACGGAGATCGAGCCCTTCGGCGGTGCGGCAACCTGTCTTGGCGGAGCTATCCGTGATCCCTTATCCGGACGTACCTATGTATATCAGGCGATGCGTGTGACCGGTGCGGCAGATCCTACCGTATCCGTAAAAGATACCTTAAAAGGGAAGCTTCCTCAGAAAAAACTGGTGCGGGGAGCGGCAAGCGGCTACAGCTCCTATGGAAATCAGATCGGTCTGGCAACCGGATATGTAAAAGAAATCTATCATCCGAATTATGTGGCAAAACGTATGGAGATCGGCGCTGTCATGGGTGCAGCTCCCAGACGCGCGGTGCAGCGTCTCACCTCCGATCCGGGAGATATCATTATCCTGCTTGGAGGACGCACCGGAAGGGATGGATGCGGCGGCGCTACCGGTTCTTCCAAGGTACACACCGAGGCTTCCATTGAAACCTGCGGCGCAGAGGTACAGAAAGGTAATCCGCCTACAGAGCGCAAGATTCAGCGTTTGTTCCGCCGGGAGGAAGTGAGCAGGCTGATCAAAAAATGCAATGACTTTGGTGCGGGCGGCGTGTCGGTGGCAATCGGTGAGCTGGCGGACGGTCTGCGTGTCCAGCTCGATAAAGTTCCGAAAAAATATGCGGGGCTGGACGGAACAGAGCTTTCCATCTCCGAATCTCAGGAGCGAATGGCTGTTGTGGTAGATCCGAAAGACGTGGAAGAATTTTTGAAATATACAAAAGAGGAGAACCTGGAGGCGGTAGAGGTGGCAGTTGTCACCGAGGAGCCGAGACTGGTTCTTGTCTGGAGAGGAAAAGAGATCGTAAATCTGTCCCGTGCATTTCTGGATACCAACGGTGCTCATCAGGAGACAATGGTTTCGGTGGATATTCCGGAAAAAGAGGACAGTACATTAGAAACGTATGCAATTCCGGCGGTGGAAAAAGATCTGGCAAAGGGAGATGTGAAGGCTGCATGGCTGGACACACTGAAGGATCTGAACGTGTGCTCCCAGAAAGGTCTGGTGGAGATGTTTGACGCATCCATCGGCGCCGGCAGCGTGTACATGCCTTATGGTGGAAAATATCAGTTGACTGAGACACAGAGTATGGTTGCCAAGCTTCCGGTCATGACAGGAAAATGCGATACCGTTACGATGATGAGCTACGGATTTGATCCGTATATTTCTTCCTGGAGCCCCTATCACGGAGCGATTTATGCGGTTTTAGAATCCGTATCCCGCATTGTGGCAGCAGGCGGTGATTACACGAAGATTCGTTTTACCTTCCAGGAGTATTTCCGCAGAATGACAGGGCATCCGTCCCGCTGGAGCCAGCCGTTTACTGCACTGCTTGGCGCATACAATGCCCAGATGGGCTTCGGACTTCCTTCCATCGGAGGAAAGGATTCCATGTCCGGAACCTTCAATGATATCGACGTACCGCCCACATTGGTTTCCTTTGCAGTGGATATCGCAAAAGAGCAGGATATTATCACACCTGAGTTAAAGCGGGCAGGAAATAAGCTGATGCTCTTTACCATTAAAAAAGACGAATATGACGTGCCGGACTATGAGCAGGTCATGAAAATGTACGGTGTGATCCACAGTCTGATTCAGGAGAAAAAGATTGTATCTGCTTATGCGCTGGATTCAAAAGGATTATCGGCGGCTGTTGCAAAAATGGCATTTGGCAATAAGCTGGGCGTTTCCATTCGAGGTTGTATGAACAGCGATGTTCTGTTCAAACCGGGATTTGGCTGCCTGGTGGCAGAGGTTGCAGAGACGGATACGGATGCTGTGAAGGCAGCGATGGAAGCAGCAGGTATTCGGGAGCATGTATCTATTGCAGGTACCGTATTGGCTGAGCAGGAGTTTAAATATGGTGATGTGACCGTTTCCATGGATGAGGCGCTGGAAAGCTGGATGGGTACATTGGAACAGGTATTCCCAAGCCGCGCAACCCAGGAAAAGGATGTCGTGGATACTGGTCTGTACCATGCGGAGAATATTTATATCTGCAATCACAAGATCGCACAGCCTACCGTGTTTATTCCGGTATTCCCAGGTACAAACTGCGAGTACGACAGTGCAAAAGCATTCGAGCGTGCGGGTGCGAAGGTTATTACAAAGGTATTTAAGAACCTGAATGCGGAAGATATCAGAGATTCCGTATCCATATTTGAGAAAGCCATCGATCAGGCGCAGATCATTATGTTCCCGGGCGGATTTTCCGCAGGTGACGAGCCGGAAGGATCCGCAAAATTCTTTGCTGCCGCATTCCGCAATGAGAAGATCAAAGAAGCGGTGATGCGTATGCTGAATGAGCGTGACGGTCTTGCACTCGGTATCTGCAACGGATTCCAGGCATTGATCAAGCTGGGATTGGTTCCCTATGGACAGATTCAGGAGGGAAGTGCGGATTCTCCGACTTTGACCTATAACACCATCGGACGACATGTATCCAAGATGGTTTACACAAAAGTGGTGACAGACAAATCACCGTGGCTGGCAAAGGCAGAGACCGGAAAAGTGTATGTGAATCCGGCATCCCACGGAGAGGGGCGCTTTGTTGCACAGAAGGAGTGGCTGGATAGATTGTTTGCAAACGGGCAGGTAGCTACCCAGTATGTAGATGAATCCGGAAATCCGACCATGGATGAAGAGTGGAACGTAAACGGTTCTTATATGGCGATAGAGGGTATTACCAGTCCCGATGGACGTGTGCTTGGAAAGATGGCGCATTCTGAGCGCCGCGGTGACTCTGTAGCGATCAATATTTACGGGGATCAGGATTTGAAACTGTTTGAATCCGGTGTGGAATACTTCTTATAAAATGGAAGAATATTTCTTCTTGCATATGTGAAATACTTCCCTTATAATGGAGCAATAATGCTGTAATTTGGGGAGGAATGGATTTTATGAGTAAACAGACATCAAATAAACGCAGCAGCTTCAGCGGTTCCATCGGATTCGTTATGGCTGCTGCGGGAAGTGCGGTAGGGCTTGGGAATATCTGGCGTTTTCCGTATCTGGCTGCTAAAAATGGCGGCGGAACCTTTATCGTTGTATATATTGTTCTTGCGCTTACATTTGGCTTTACACTTTTAACTACAGAGATTGCTATTGGGCGTAAGACAAAGCAGGGTCCCCTCACCGCTTATGGTATGCTGAATAAGAAATTTGCATGTACCGGTTTCTTTGCATGGCTGGTGCCGGTCATTATCCTGCCATATTACTGTACGATCGGCGGATGGGTACTGAAATACCTGATAGCCTTTATCACGGGCGATGGAAGAAATGCGGCAGCGGACGGATATTTCACGGGACATATTACAAGTCAGTGGCCGCCCCTTGTATGGATGTTTATTTTTCTTGGATTTACTGCCTTTGTTATTTTCAGCGGAGTAAATAAAGGAATTGAAAAATTCAGTAAAATTATCATGCCGGTTCTGATCGTGCTCGTTATTGGTATTTCCGTTTTTTCGCTGACATTGAATTATACGGACGCAGCAGGTGCGACGAGAACGGGAATGGAAGGTCTTGGAGTATATCTGGTTCCGAATTTTGAGGGGATGACGGTCAAAGGATTCTTTTCCCTTCTGATGGATGCGGTAGGTCAGTTGTTTTTTTCCATTAGTGTGGCAATGGGTATCATGGTCACCTATGGCTCTTATGTGAAAGATGATGTAAACCTGATGAAATCCATCAACCAGATTGAGTTTTTTGATACACTGGTAGCTATGCTGGCAGGAATGATGATCATTCCGGCAGTGTTTGTCTTTATGGGTGTGGAGGGAATGTCGGCGGGTCCCGGTCTGATGTTTGTATCTTTGCCAAAAGTATTTGATGCCATGGGAAAGATAGGCGTTGTGATTGGAATCCTGTTTTTCCTGATGGTTGCCTTTGCGGCGGTTACGTCTTCTGTGTCTGTCATGGAGGCTATCGTATCCGGCTTTATGGACAAATGGAAGTTTTCCCGTAAAAAGAGCGGAACGATCGTGGCGATATATACATTGATTATGGGAACGATCGTGTGTCTTGGATACAACATGCTCTACTTTGAATATGAGCTGCCAAACGGTACTGTGGCACAGATTCTTGATATTATGGATTATATCAGCAATAACTGTCTGATGCCGTTGGTCGCAATACTCACCTGTATTCTGGTTGGTTGGGTTGTGAAACCAAAAACCATTATTGACGAGGTGAGCCGGGGCAGTGACAAGTTTGGAAGAAAAGGCTTATTTATTGCCATGATAAAATTCATTGCGCCGATTCTTCTGATCATACTGTTGCTGCAATCATTGGGAATTTTCTAAAAAATGTGTTATTCGGGTAAAAAAATAAACTTTTTAAGTAAAAGGTCTTGAAAAAACAGGATAAAACGATATAATACTTTACATGGTTTTTTGCTTTGGATTTAAAAAATATTTAATTATTTGGTAAAAAGCTCCATAAATCTTAAGAGAAAAAGACTGTCCATAAATCTTAAGAGAAAAAGACTTGAATAATAGTTGGAAATTAGTTACAATAAATTATACATGTATCATGTGTGATACATATAGGAAGATTAGAAAATTTTCATTGATATAGAAAAGAGGCTTATTTATGAAATTAAAAGCGATTCGAAACTTTCTGCTTGCTTTAGGTGTTTCTTTGAGCATGGTGGTTCCATCTGTCAGCTATGCAGCGGAACCCGCAGAACCTGTTAGCGTTCAGGAAGAAACGGAAGACGCGGGACAAAATACGGAAAATACAGATCCTGATACCGGTGATATGACAGAGGAGGAAGTTCCATCAGAGACACCGTCCGAGGAAAAACCTTCTGAGGCTCCGGAAAAGACACCATCCGAGGAAAAAACATCCGAGTCTCCGGCAAAGACACCGTCCGAGGAAAAAACATCTGAGACTCCGGCAAAGACACCGTCGAAAGATACATCATCGGATAATGATGCAGAGGAGATATTGTCAGAGACACCGGATGAAAACACATCGGAAGAGACTGCTGAGACAGAAGATGAGACAGAAGATGAGACAGAGGATGAAGCAGATTCGACGGAGCAGCAGAACAGCGATGGTGAAAGCTATGAATATACATATATAAAAAACCTGCGGAAAGATTTTGAGCGGATTGACAAGGTTTATGCGCTTGCAAATGTAAGTACATATCTGAACGTGCGTGAAGAGGCATCAGCGTCCGCCAGAGTGGTAGGAGAACTTTCACCGAATGCATTATGCTATATTATTGAAGATGCAGACCAGGAGTGGGTTTATATTGAATCCGGCGATGTGAGAGGATTTGTAAAAGCAGAGTATCTTATTACCGGGGCGGAAGCTGAGATGTATGTGGAGATTACCGGGGAAGATATGATGGAGACAGCGACGATCGTCGTTGAACCGGAGGAAAACGAAGCTTTCGACTATGTGAAAAAGACCGTATATAATCCGGTATTAAACGTTAAGGGCGAAGAAATTGTTTCCTATGCAAAACAGTTTGTAGGTAATCCATATGTATGGGGAGGCAATTCACTGACGGAAGGTATTGATTGTTCCCATTTTGTATGGCAGGTTCTCACAAATTGCGGTGTGTATGATGGCGATTACTATACATCTTATGGTTGGAGAACTCTGGGTGAAGAGGTAGAAAGCCTTGCAGAAGCACAGGCGGGAGATATAATCTGTTACGAAGGACACGTTGCAATTTATGATGGAGAGGGCAAGATCGTAGAGGCACAGGGCAAAAAGAATGGTATTACTTATGGCAGAGATGCAGACTACAGAGAAATTCTCACCATTCGCCGCTTTACACCGGAAACAGTAAGTATTGACGGATATGAGACGGAATATCTGGGTAATTTCCGGCTGACCGCATATTGCAGCTGTTCTATCTGCTGCGGCAGATGGGCAAATGGCTATACTGCCAGTGGTGTAAAACCTGTTGCAGGACGGACCATTGCGCTTGCATCTTCTACTATGAAGAGATTAGGTTTGCAGTTTGGAGACCAGATTTATCTGCGTGGTCACATTTATACGATTGAAGATCATGGCGGAAGCGAGATGGCTTTCACCAATGATGGGTTGTGTATAGATATTTACTGCAATACACATGCAGAGTGTTTTAATGCGATGTATGGCGGTTATGATGATGCCTATAAAATCTTGTGTGAAAAGACAGAATAACAGGTAAGAAACACAGGTTAAAAAATATCTGAAAAAAAGCAAAAAAGTGCTTGACTTTATCTGTATGATGATTGTATAATAGCAAAGCGGGTTACGGAAGTGGCCCGCAAAAAATGGGATCTTAGCTCAGCTGGGAGAGCATCTGCCTTACAAGCAGAGGGTCACAGGTTCGAGCCCTGTAGGTCCCATTTAAATTGAAATGGCGAGATAGCTCAGTTGGCTAGAGCATACGGTTCATACCCGTAGTGTCGAGGGTTCGACTCCCCCTCTCGCTACTGAAAAAGAAAAGTCTGTGAAATCATTGATTCCACAGGCTTTTTCTTTTCAATCAGTCATTAGCTGATAGTCTTTAGACACATCTGATAACTGCATCAATAATCCTGTCTATACCGGGCATCCCGGATGGATTTTCAGGAGAACCGTTATCAATAAAATAGTAACCATCATTAGCAAGTTGTTGAACGTTACGCTGAACTGCGGCATTTCGGTAAAGCATAGGACTCATATTCATGGCAATCAGCTTAGGACCTTCAAAGGACAGTACATTTGTGGAGAGAAGGTCGTCTGCAATTCCGTTTGCTGCTTTCCCGATCATATCTGCGGATGCCGGAGCAAGAAGCAGCAAATCACCGCTCATGGTCCATGATTGATAAGATTTATCCCATACCGCCGGAGGTGCAAACTGGTCTGTCTGAACCGGATTTTTGGATAAGCTCTGCAATACCAGAGGGGAAACAAAATGCGTAGCATGTTCTGTTAGAATTACCTTTACATCTGCTCCGATATTTTTGAGACCCAGCACTAAATCAGCGGCACGGTAAGCGGGAGTACATGCGCATACTCCAAGTAAAATGGTTTTTCCGTTTAACATGTTATTTTTCTCCTTCATTTTTTGGAAACAGATTAAGCTAAAAGGTCACTGCAAAATGCAATGACCTCTAACCGGATTTGTTTCTATTTCTCATTTTCTCCTTTTGGCGGTACGGGAGGTTTGCCTTTTGGAGGCTGTCCCATAGGAGGACGACCCATAGGAGGCTGTCCCATCATAGGAGGTTGTCCCATTGGTACCGGCACATAGATTACAATCGGTATCCACTGCATAGGAGGCTGTCCGAATGGAGGCTGTCCCATAGGAGGCTGTCCCATAGGAGGCTGTCCCATAGGAGGCTGTCCGAATGGAGGCTGTCCAAATGGGGGCTGTCCCATAGGAGGACGACCGCCATAGTTACCGCCGCCATAGCTGCCGCCGCCATAGCTGCCGCCGCCATAGTTACCCTTTGCAGGTGGAACAGGAGG
>CAYRZL010000069.1:0-13899 GCA_964428795.1 uncultured Lachnospiraceae bacterium
CAGGGGATGGTGTAGAACACATCATCCCCTGTTATATGCGCAGAGCCGCGAGAGGGTCAATAGCTTTCTCATATCCGATCGCATTATGGGAAAAACTATTGAGGAGAATGTCCGTCAGAACTGGAAGTAAATAAACTGGCTGGCATCATAACCCGGACCGTATACCCCGAAGATAAGTATGCCGAAAATCGCTCCATAATAAATCAGCCAACGCAGCCAGAGCCCCTGTCGGCATATCCAGTTAATCAGGCTGATCCCCTTATACTTACAAATATCTGCAAATAACAGGATAGCCAGGGAGATGACGAGCACGTTTCTCGTAGCAGGCGTAAGCCCCATAGCGTTAAGGTTATCTCCCCAGGTAAACCAGTTGCCCTGTGCAAGCCCAAATATCTTTTTTATGATTACGAGAGCGCCGCGGAAAAAGGTTGCCCGGAAGAAAATCCAGCTGAAATCAACCATGCAGAAGGTTAATAGCATTTGAAGTCCCCGATGACTGTCGGCAGTCTTGTCCACTTTGAACAGCTTCATTATTTTCTCACGGAAGGGCTTGAGCCATTCCCCTATAATCTGATATATGCCATTCAAACCACCCCAGACCACGTAATGCCAGCTTGCTCCATGCCACAGACCGCTGACCAGGAATACGACCATAAGGTTAAAATGCTTCCGAAGCTTTCCTTTTCTGTTTCCGCCTAATGGAATGTACAGGTAATCGCGGAACCAGGTGGACAGAGAGATGTGCCACCTGCGCCAGAAATCAGCCACAGATACGGCAAAATAAGGCGTATTGAAATTTTCCATCAGGCGGAAGCCCATAACCCGGGCCGCTCCGATGGCAATGTTGGAGTAACTTCCAAAATCACAGTATATCTGGAATGCAAACAGGATAGTGGCAATCAGAAGCTGGAAGCCGGTCCGGTCTTCAAAATTGTTATAGACATTATCGACTGCGATTGCCAGATATTCTGCGAGAACCACTTTCTGAAAATATCCGTACAGCATCAAAAGAAGTCCGCTTCGGATGCGGTTAAAGTCAAATGTATGCTTTTCACTGATCTGAGTCAGAAGATTTTTGGATCGTTCAATAGGCCCGGCCACTAATTGCGGGAAAAATGAAACAAACAGGGCATATTTAAAGAAATTTTTCTCCGCATATATTTCTTTTCGGTACACATCTACTGTATAGCTAAGGGCCTGGAAAGTATAAAAAGAAATTCCCACCGGGAGAATCACATCCAGCGTCGGAAGCTGTATCTGTATATGCAGCAGTCCGAATAATCGTGTCGCGGTATTAGCTGCAAATCCATAATATTTAAAGAAAAACAAGATGGACAGATTACTTATGAAAGACAGCGCAACGTAGATTTTTTTCCTGACAGTGCGGCGTTTTTCATCAGTTATACGTTCGGCAGAATCAATCAGCAGGCCGGAGGCGTAGGTGAGAACCGTGGAGGTCAGCATCAAAAGCGCATATTCCGGGTTCCAGCACATATAAAAGAAATAACTGCATATCAGCAGAAAGAGATAACGCAGCCGATGAGGAATAATATAATAGCACATGCATACTGCCGGAAAGAATACGATAAATTTCAGAGAATTAAATAACATATGAACTCCTTTTTACTCTATATTGAACTGAATCATACGCATTAACGTTATGGGCTGCTGGCAGATTCGGGAGATGTGTTTGCTTATTCCGGAATATGAGCAGCCAATGTTGTGTGCAAGTATAAAAAACCGTCATTCGTCATCCACTCCGGAGTCTATGTCTCCGTCTAATGTCTGCAAATCTTGTAGATACAGTAAATAATCATTTTCCCAGGAGGCATAAGACTCATCCTGGCGATGATCGCTGAGCTTATACTGCTCTGATACATAATCCCCAATACCGCGTGTGATCTTGGTAGCGCCATAGGTATTCATGTGCTGCTCATCACGGAAATCTTTAGCCCAGTCAATCCCGGTTTCTTCCATTTTCTGAAAATAAAGAAATGGAATTCCGCGCTCGTCCAGCCAGTCTTCCAGAGTATTATTGATTCCCTGCCTGTTATCGTACTTTTCCTCTGTAGTTGCATTGAACGGAGAGGCATAGAGGACGAGAGAAATGTCCTTCTCTTCACATAACTCGGCTATTTTTTCAAAATAAGTGACCGCCGCTGTTCCCAGCTCAGTTCTGGCGTCTGTCATTCCCGGATCTGTGTTTTCCTGTACCGATACGCTCAATTTAGAGCCGTGCAGGTAAGGCCTGGTGTTAAAATCCTCATTTGCCAGTTCACTCCAGCGGGAATGGTATTTAATAAAAGGAAGATAATACGTCAGCTTTTCAGAAAAACCGGCATCGCCGAAGAAATCTTCCACCATTTCAATTTTTGTAAGGCCAAGGCGCATCCCGTCAAAAGCCTGGCGCACGTACTGCTCGCCGCGATACAGGCTATCGTCACAGAATGTATATGTCTCTAAAAGTACAACTTTGGGAGATTGATAATTAAGAGCTTCCTTTAACAGATAATAAGAAGTAGGAACGGACTGGCCGTGGCTGCACATGGAATAAGCCGTAATTCCGTATTCTCCCCAGAGGACGTTGCAGTCAACGGAAGAGTAACCGTGGCTGCTGCCGAGAACAAGAAGATCAACCTCGTTCTCATCGAGAGAATAGAAGGAATGTACCATGTCAATTACGCCGCCTGTTTTTCTGCGGAATATCTCAGAAAGAGAGAAAAAGAGTATAATGCCAAAGATCAGAAAAGCCGCGATCTTTGCCAAAGAAAGTAATTTTCTCAGCGGGGGAGGCAGTAAAGCTCGATCAGCAACGCTGTCTGAAATAGAGATATTATCTTTTGGCTCCATTTTTCTGGTACTTCCTCCATATATATTTGTTATCGCTGAACAATTCTACACTCGTAAACGCTTGTATTTGCCAGCGTTAATATTTTTTTGCCGTGCGTTTACTCGTTATATAATTCACTTATGGCAAACTTTTTGTCAACGAGTGTATGCCGGATCATTTACAGCATTGGAGTTATTTTAACTTAATTCAGGCCAAAAAACAATAAGGAATTCTCAGGTTTTCAGAAAATGTTACCAAAACATGATTCTTTTAAGGGGAGGATTTCCGAAACAGCAGCCGCAGATTTCCCCCAACCAGAAGAATCGTGATAATGACGGTGATAACAGCCGGAGAGCCGCTGCTGTATTGTGGCCGGATGACGGACAGATACAACGACAGTGCTACGTTTAAAAGTAGTCCGGAAATGATTGGACGGATCAGCCGTTTCAATAAAACAAAAACCTGCAGGTTTTCATATTGTTCATAAATCGCCCATACAAGAGTATAGATAGCGCCGGAGGAAGCGATGCTGCAGGAAAATCCACTGACGGCCATACAGATGCCTTCACAGATTGAATGATTTGCCTCGTATCCCAGAGTATATCCGATACCCGTCAGTACCTTGCAAAGGATGGAGCCGGGCAACGCGTTAGCTACCGTTACGATATTTCCATAGAAGTCAGATCGGCTGATGATATTGTTGTCTACGAACAGCCCCTGGGCAATGGAAAGATACGCATCTCCTCCTCCGAAAGACATAACGGAGGAAAGAAAGCCCGTTCCAAGAAAAGAAAGTGTATTTGCAGTGCAAAGCATTGAGGGCAGTGAAAGGAGAAACACAAACAGAATCCAGCAAAGCAGCGCAGCCGCCGTCTGTTTCAGCGGGAATCTCTTTTGGCAGCCAGTCTCAGAAATGGCCTGAACAAGTCCTGCAGCGGACAGAAGCAGCATGATTCCCAGCAAAAGAGGCTTTAGCTGCTCAGGCAGCAAATGGGATTTTCCTACGCAGAGGAAATAACAGAGCGCTATTGCCAGAGCCGGCGCCAGCCGTTTCAGATTGCGCAGCTTACCCTTTGTAAATAGAATCACAAAAAATGCAACGGTAAGAATCTGGACAGCCGAAATCGAAAAAACCGGAGTATTGGAAAGCCCCAGTATTTGATAGATGTTCTTCTCACCGGAGAGTGCAAAGACGGACAGAAGGAGAAAAAGATAAAATACTTTTTCCCGTCGGCTTCTGGCCTGTGTCACAGTCTCTGCAATGTAGCGGAGAAGCATCAGAAGAATAAGAACTGAGATCCCGGCAGATATGAAGCTGATCTGGCTGCGCAGATAGTCATTGATTCCGGAAAAGAGAACGAGCAGCAGCAGGGTAAGGGCTGCGCCGGGGAATGCCATAGCAATAGCTGCCGTCAGCATTCCGCGGCATCGGCCGGTTTCCAGACCGATGCCTGCCGCAATTTCCACCGGGAGCGCTCCGGGAGTGATGCTGGCAATCATAACATTTTTGTTGTATATATCCTCATCGATTGTGCCAGTGCGCTGTACGACTTCATTTTCAATCACAGGGATCAGTGCTGTGCCGCCGCCGAAGCCGATGAGTCCGATTTTCAGCATAATACCTGTCAAAGCAGGCAGTTTCTTTTTCACGTTATTCTTCATTTCATTCTTTTTTCATAATATGGCGAGCTTTGCGTTTCAGGCGGAACCACAGAACGTCCTCACGAAGGTTTCTGATTTCCTGTTTCAGTTCTCTGATGCTTTGCTGCTGCTCGAGAATGACCTTTCCGTAGAGGCATATTGTATCCCGAAGCATGAGCTTATCATCGATAACAGGCTGCGGAAGCTCCTTGATTTCTTCATAAAAAAGGATACCGTCTTCCCGGCCGAGATATTCTTTTGCTACAAGGCTGTTTGACTTGGCGAATTGTTCCAGATAAGCTTTTTGCTCCTGTATTTCGAACCAGGAAAAACTGTCAGTACTGTTAGCAGCAGACAACTGATATTTTGGGATGCTGCGTGTCAATATTTTCTTTTCCTCTCTGGAACCGGGCAGTGTATTGATCAAACGTCTCATCTCAAGGGTATTTCCTGCCAGAGATGTATTATATATTTTTTTCTCTGCTACAAAACCGTCATCCAGAGCAAGCCCGAAAATGTCCATAAAGTCCGAGAGCAGTGTTTTTTCTTTTCCGTGATACTGGCCTTTTTCATAAACGCGGATGATCAGGGCATCTTTTCCCCAGATACCTGACAGCATATTCATATATGCATAAAAATCCATTGGATAGCCGATTTCCTTCAGAGAGGCGATGTATTCATGAAAAGAGAGACCAGAACCAGTCTTGACCTTCTGGGACCAGAAGGACTGGACCCACAAATCCTGCCGCCGCAAGTATACGATGATCCGAAGACTGATCTCCCGTTTGCTTAAGTCCTCTTTTAATCGGGGCCAGAAATCCGGACGGTTTTTGCTGCGTTTCCAGATGGCTTCATCTGTGAGAATGATTTTGTCATATTTTTGGGCAAGTTCGGCGACTTTGTTCAGCCCTTCCTCATATTCGTTACCGGGTCTGTCAGTATATTTCTGTTTATCCTGCGTGATGTAAGGGGCAACGAGAAAATACCCGTTTCTGTAAATGCCTATATTGGGATAACGGTAACCGAAATCAGGAAAGCAAATACCGTGCCGCTGCAGGGCTTCCTGATTTTGAGCCATGAAATTCTGCAGGGCGGTGGTTCCGGTCTTCGGAATGCCGATGTGCAGGTAAAGCGTTGCCATGGTGTTCCTCCTTATTTTTATCTGATATTTTTCTGGTGTAAAAAGAGCGGCGTCCGGATGAACGTTTATCGCAGTATATTTTATATTCCGCGTTTCTTCAGAAGCTTCATAATTGCGTCCACACAGTCCTCCAACGGTACTTTAGAGGTATCAATGGAAATATCCGGAATCTCCGGTATTTCGTAGGGACTGGAAATACCCGTAAAATTGGAAATTTCTCCGGCTCTGGCCCGGCGGTACAATCCCTTGACATCCCGTTTTTCGCATTCTTCGAGAGATGTGCTGATGTATACTTCAAGAAAGCTGTTTTCTCCGATGGTTTCCCGGGCTGTTCTTCTGTCTCTGGCATAAGGAGAGATAAAGGATGTAATGACGATAAGCCCGGCATCATTCATCAGCTTTGAGACCTCTGCAATCCGCCGGATATTTTCAATCCGGTCGGCTTCCTTGAAGCCAAGATTCCGGTTGAGCCCCATACGGATATTGTCCCCATCCAGGAGCATGGTATGTTTTCCCTGTGCCGCAAGGCGTTTCTCCAGGGCATTGGCAACGGCAGATTTTCCGGAACCGGAAAGCCCGGTCATCCATATAGTGACGGGCGTCTGCCCCTTCTGCTGCGCACGGAACTCTCGTGTAATATCAAGTTTCTGCCACGTCAGATTTTCACCTCTTCTGATGGACTGCATGACGACTCCGCAGGCGGAAGTCATATTCGAGATACGGTCGATAAGGATCAGAGCCCCAAGCGCGTGATTATTGCGGAATCTGTCAAAAACAATCTTTTCCGATACGGAGATATCACAGTCCGCAATTTCGTTCTTGTATGTTGTATCAGCAGGTATTTCATTTCCTGTGTTGATGTCAATCTTGCAATTGATGCTCATGACAATGGCGGGAATTATTTTTGTTCCAAGCTTCAGAAAATAGTTTTTGCCGGCGACAAGGGGGGAATCATCCATCCAGAGAAGACGCACCGTAAAAAGACTTCCAACGAATGGCGCGGCATCCTTTACAAGAACACAGCCCCTGGATACATCCATTTCCCGGTCAAGGGAGATAGTCACAGCATGGCCTGCTTCGGAAGCTTCCGTGTCCTTCCCGGCGTCAATAATCCTGCTTACGAGTGCTTTTTCGTGAGAGGGCAGAGCTGTGATCTCATCTCCGAGCCTGACCTGCCCTGATTCAATCTGTCCCTGAAACCCCCGGAAGGTATGATCTGGGCGGCATACCCGCTGTACCGGCATGGTAAAGCCGTCCGGCGCCTCCGCAAGCTTCAGATCAATATTTTCCAGACAGGTAAGGAGAGATTCTCCTCTATACCAGAGCATATGGCGGGAGCTTTCTGTGATATTATCCCCTTCTGTGGCGGATACAGGAAGAATCCGGAGAGATTTGTACTCGTACTCTGCCATCATCCGTTTGATGGCACGGCATATCCTATCAAAGCGGGTCTCGTCGTAGCCGATCAGATCCATTTTGTTGACAGCAAAGACAAAATATTCAATTCCCATCAGAGAACAGATGCGGGTGTGCCTTCGGGTCTGCACCAGGATCCCCTTAGTGGCATCGACAAGAATGACAGCCAGATCCGCAAAGGAAGCCCCAACCGCCATATTCCGGGTGTATTCCTCATGTCCGGGCGTATCAGCAACAATGAAAGAGCGTTTTTTCGTCGTAAAGTACCGGTAAGCCACATCGATGGTGATCCCCTGCTCGCGCTCTGCTGTCAGACCGTCTAAAAGAAGAGAGTAGTCGATCGCCCCGCCGCGGGAGCCTACCCTGCTGTCCAGCTCAAGCGCCTGCTTCTGGTCTGTGAAAAGCAGCTTTGCGTCATAGAGCATATGTCCGATCAGGGTTGATTTCCCGTCGTCCACGCTCCCGCATGTGATGAACTTAAGAAGGCTGTCCATATTAAAAATATCCCTCCTTTTTTCGTTTTTCCATGCTGGCGCTTCCACCGTCACTGTCGATGACCCGGCTGGTTCTCTCGGAGGTTACGGCGCTTAAGGTCTCATCAATAATAGCATCGAGAGTATCCGCCTGGCTTTCCACGCCTCCGGTGAGGGGATAGCAGCCCAGTGTCCGGAAACGGATTTTTCCGTGTTCGACGATTTCGCCGTCTTTGAGCTTCATCCGGTCGTCATCCAGCATAATGATATTCCCGTTCCTGCGCACAAAAGGTCTTTCTTTTGCAAAATATAAAGGAACAATGTCGATATTTTCACGTTTTATGTATTGCCAGATATCAGCCTCTGTCCAGTTGGAAACAGGAAAGACCCGAATCTCCTCACCGGGATGGATCCTTGTATTATACAGCTTCCACATTTCCGGGCGCTGATTCTTCGGATCCCAGGCATGACTGGAATTTCGGAAAGAAAATATCCTTTCTTTGGCCCGGGACTTTTCCTCGTCACGCCGTCCGCCTCCAAAGGCTGCGGTAAAGCCATACTTGTCAAGCGCCTGCTTTAACGCCTGAGTCTTCATGATATCCGTATATGCAGCGCCGTGGTCGAAAGGATTGATGCCCTGTGCAACGCCGTCTTCATTGATGTATTCGAGCATTTCTATGCCATATTTTCTGGCTGTCTTATCGCGAAACGCGATCATTTCATGGAATTTCCAGGTAGTGTTTACATGGAGAAACGGAAACGGAGGCTTTTCCGGATAAAAGGCTTTCAGAGCCAGATGGAGCATGACAGAAGAATCCTTACCGATGGAATAGAGCATAACGGGCTTTTCACATTCGGCGGCGACCTCACGTATGATATAGATGGCTTCGGCCTCCAGCTTGTCCAGATGAGTCATATGGTCCATAGAAACACTCCTTGTGCAGATTTTTTCAGCTATTATATAGATGGATTGTGATAGAAGTATGATAAGATTACAGAAAAATGAAATGAATTACAAAAATATGAACAAAGATGGGGATAATGCAAAAGCATTACCCCCGAAGATAGCCTGTAAAAATAAAAGCATATATCAAGCTATAATTTACTGTTTTGAAGCTGTCTCAGTCATTGTGACGGTTCATGGTGTGCTCCAGCATGATCGGATAGATTCGTTCGCAATTGTGATTATCTGAAAAAGCAAAGAAGTCATCCGCCCGTTTGCGGTACATTTCCGGCATAACACAGTCATTTTTCATATATTCACAAAGCACATCGATCAGCTCTTCATTCGTATGGCAGATCTCACCGAACCCCATAGTCGTGTAGTGAAAAGTGCCCTCCTCGTAGTGCTGCGGAATATCTTCGTGGTGCAGATATATGACCGGCTTACGCATATAAGCGAAATCAAACTGTACCCCGGAGAAGTCCGTTACCATCAGAGCGCCCTCACAGAAGATTTTTTCGTAGCTCATATCCCCGATGGAAGGAATAATCTCGACAAACTCATTTTTCGTGAAATCATCATGCTGGGGACTGACGATAGGGTGCAGGACATACTGAATACGGTAGCCATATTTTTGAGCAGCGGTAAGCAGCCGGGGATCGTTGATCAGGCTGTTGTATACCTTATAATAATTTGTTTCCTTAAAATTCGGATTGAAATCCCGAGCCACTCCTTCGTTCTTGCTGACGGGAAGTGCTGACTGCATCCGCCAGGTAGGAGAAATCACGATAATTTTCTGAGCATGGTTTTTCAACCCATCATACCGCGGAACACCGGTAAGCTTCAGTGCATCATACCCGATGTAGTCATATACCGGTTTTGAAAGGTTTTCAATTTCGTATTTTGACGCACAAAAATAAAGCCGTGTATTGTCTCTGAGCCTCTGCTGGGCAATGGCGATTTTCTGTACGGACATTCCGTGCTGTACGCAGGCAACGTCAAAATGAACATCGCCGCGGATAGGAAGGGAACGCTCAAAGCTGTAGTCATTAAACGCAAACACTGTTGAATTGGAAGCTATCACCATATCCGCATTCAGAAAAATCAAGCGGTGCTTCAGGCTGCCGCGGATGAGCGGCCGGTACCCTTCTTTTTTCATACGGGCATAATCGGCAGAGTCTTTATCCAGCAGATAATATTTCTTAATGCCATCCTTTTGCTTTTCGGCATAGCGGTACATATACTCTGAAGAATCCCCGCCTTTGTATATTTTGTCAATGAACAGCCAGATCTTCTGACGGGAATAATACGGGCGGAGCAGGAAGTTCAAAATCTTCACAGGGAGCAGGTCTCTGTAAAATCCGTCTTTCTTTTTCCACATCTGCAGCCAAAGTGCGACTTCCTTTTTTAACACCATCAGCTTATTGGCTCTGACGACATGGATGCCCTTTTTATTCCAGAAGGCAAGGTAATCGCTGAAACGCCAGTATTCATAACCAAAATCTTTGGCAAAACGGCTGCCATGGGCAGGGAAGGCGTATTCCAGTACGAAGAACTTGCCCTGTGTGCATAAAACGAACTGTAAAAGGCGGTCATGTTCTGAGGGCGGTACTGGAATCGACACATGGAATGTCTTTCTGCGGGAAGCAGTGACTCCGAAATATTTTGTCATAGAATACCGCTGATTGTAATTCAATGGATAAATCTCCTTATCGAATCTTGCATAAACCTGCGCCTCCATATCAGAAAAATAATCGTTGTATGCGCCGTCAATTTCCAGATGTCCTTTAGAGTAGTCCAGTTGGTACAGGTCTACCATGATTCGTTCCAGGCCGCCAAAATAAAAGCCGTCACAGGTAAGACAGATCTCGCCCTTCTTTACGGTCACATTCGGACGGTAAGAGAAATCATTCTTTTTCAGACGGAGCAAAAACAGCTTTCTGTGCGAAGAAGATACCGCAGGCTGTGCGGAAACGTCAGAAGCCATGATCAGCTCCGTATCAACGTATTGCAGTATTTGGGAAAAAAGTTCCATATAAGCAGGAACCTTCTCTGGAGACAGAACGTGTTTATTTTTATTGTTGATATTAGCCGAGACCCTGATGTTGAGCATATAGAGAGCCATAGCCTGAATGAGACGGCTGACCGGCGAAGCTGAGCTTTCTTTCTCCAGAAGGGGGAGCAGGAATTGTTCCAATGGCGTATAATACCATTCCCGCATCTGGCAGCGCATATCAAGTTCAGGGTTGTATTCTCTGGCAGTTTTGTATTTCAGGAGACAGGTACCTGCATACTGCAGCCTGGGCGTATTTTTCAGAAGATACAGGATTATCTGCTTTTCCGGTTCTGTTTGCAAGCTGATGCAGGCATATGCTTCCTTCAGCGCATCAGTGGGGATCATAAGGCCGTGCAGCTCCAACGGAAAAATGCGCGGGGAAGCAGATACGTCAATACTGCAGTCTATTGATTCTTCCAAAGCAAAATATTCCGGGGATTCCTTCTGCTTTTTTTGCCAGGTGAAAGCGGGCATTGCGAAAGCAATTCCGGGTTCGGAAGCCTTGTTTATCATACACTCTAAAAAGGAGTGATCAAATTGGTCGCCTTCATCCAGCATCACAATAAAATGTCCCTCTGCCTGTTTGATGGTTTCCAGTGATCTCCTGCGGGGATAAAAAACATCATCTTCCCATACAGGGATCAACTGTATCCTGTCTGCTGATACTGTCTGGGACGGAAAGTCCTGCGGGCAGTCTGTTTTCAGACCGTGCCGTGCGTAAATAATTGTTATATCATATTGATTCATAATTTAAATGGAGCCTTTCTTAAGGTATCTCATGCCCCTCGGTGGGCTTTTGGCTGTTTCCGAGGTTCGTTTTGATCTGGGTAGTAGAAATATCCGGTGTTCTTGGAAGATATACTACTTCACAGTATTCCTTGAGAAAATCAAATTTGCCTTTCCAGTCATCACCGATTACGAAGGTATCTACCCGAAACTCCTTTACGTCGGAGATTTTCTGTTCCCAGGATTCTTCCGGAATGACAAGATCCACGTAACGGATCGCTTCCAGAAGTTGTTTTCTTTTTTCGTAGCTGAAATAGCATTTTTTCTGTTTGCTGTTCCAGTTGAATTCATCGGTAGACAATGCGACGATCAGGTAATCTCCCATTTCCTTTGCGCGTCGGAGCAGATTGATATGTCCATAGTGTAGCAGGTCAAAGGTACCGTAGGTAATTATTTTTTTCATTTTTGCATCTTATCCTTTTTTATAACAGATTTACAGTTTTTTAGACAGGTCAAGTAGTTTTAGATGTTCTTTTACACACTCTGGCAAGATATCAGAGGCCGCCGCCATAGCAGATTTTGAACTTACAAATATACGACTGCTATAAATCGATGTATAGCAAACGGCATCCCTCAAAAAACGATCTCCGGACTTAATTTTCTCAAGAATACGGTCTTGCAGAAAAAGTAGTTTTGGCGCCTTTAATGTTGCCAGTGCAAGCAGTTTTTCAGGATTATCCGCATCATAAATGATTATTATATCAAAATGAGCGTTTCCATACATTCGAATTCCAGCGGCTGCATAGTCATATCTTAAATATTCCATTGCCTGCTCAAAAGGAAGCTTGTCTTCCAGGTACAATGTCAAAATGACCTTACCCATCGCGCTTAGATGTCTGGTTGATTCTGTTCCAATGACGGGAATTTTATGCATCAGTGGATAAGCACCGCTCTTTTCGGCATTGACAGTTTCACGATCACAGCTCAGATAGATTTCGTATTTGGAAGTGTCACAGAAACGGACAAACTGGGAAAGCAACCAGGTGGGTTCTTCCGGCTCAAAGGCTTCAGAATAAATCAGAAGTCGGTGTCTGTCATTTGTTGAAAGGGATTCTAAATGCAGCCCATTCTTTGTATCCAGAAACAGTTGACAAAGCTTCCGGGCATTTTCGGAAGAATCGTAAGGGCAATATGTTTGCAGGACATCTTCATCATCATACGTTTTGCCCCGGTTCAATGCAGCAATCAATTCTTCCCTTGTTTGTACCTTGTCAAAGGGAAGTTCCATCAAATCCATATACATACCGCGTTTTGCCTTATATTCCTGATAATCTTCTACATATAGGATAATTTGTCTTTTTAATGCCAGATAATCAAAAAAAACACTGGAATAGTCTGTAATTAATGCCGTACTGGCGGCAAGCAGCCGGTAAGAATCCAGATCGGGTGGGAAGGTACGTATCTGTTTGTAATGACTGAAATCAAGGGAAGAATTAACTTTGTGATGCAGATTTACGTACAAAAGCTGGTTTGTCTGCAGGTTTTCATCCAGATAATCCAACAACTCTTTGATTTGCGCGACAGACACGCTGTCTTCAAGATAATCCCGGTAGGTTGGCATATATGCGTAAATGATCTCGCCGTTTGGAGCAAGCTGCTGACGGACAGAGGAAAGATCCTCCTGCGCAGCGGCAAGCATACCTCCGGTTCGGGGATAACCTAACATCAAAGCTTGACCGGACATCAACGGTTCTACTTTATAAGAAGCCAACAGCTTTTCCCGGGTGTAATTATTAGGATATAACAGATAATCTGCGTTGATAAAATTTATCTGAGTTACGCCATTGGAGTGCTTATTTTTTTGATTTTTTTCTAATCCAAGTTTTTTCAGTGGAGTTCCATGCCACGTATTGATATAGATTTGACCAGGCTTTTTCATCCAAGACTCCGGGAGATTAGATTCAGCCAGGCAGTATCTGGCGGATTCCAATAATTTGGAATACTGTCGGTCGTTAAGTACGGTTTCTGTTCTGTCCCAGCGATTGTTTTTAATATATTCCTTGACGATATCATCTGTATGAGGCAGTGTTCTTATATAAATCTGATACCCTTCAAAGGCATCATTATAATTCAGTTCATTCAGAATATACTGAAGATTGCCGCGGACACTTCTCCCGAGGCCAACCAGTAATATTGTTTTATTCTGAATCTCTTCATCAAAAAAACAGTCGCAAATCGTGCGACCGGGAACTGTTTTTCCGCTGAGGGAAATAATCTCCTGAAATGTGTCCAGAATAGCAGACCGATTTTTGAAATCAACCGAAGGATTATTACAAGGGGGTATCTGCGCACTTGCCATAAAAAAATCTTCCAGAGGATTCAGACGGTACAGCGTATGTTTTGCTTTAAAATATAGTTTTCTGATAAACTGTCTGATTACAGATGGCACACGATTATCCGAGTTCATATTTTTGTTCCTTTCAAAGGCATTTAAGCTATATACAATGTTTTACTTCCTGCTATTAAATGTTCAAGATTATTTTACAGGAAAGTATGGGAACCGTCAATGTAAAGAAAAAGAATTTTTGACGGAGCTATGCAGATTCCAGAATTTTCTCCAAAAACCGCAAATTTACGACAGGTTGTTTTTGACAACAAAATACAGGTATGGTA
>CAYRZL010000070.1:0-10407 GCA_964428795.1 uncultured Lachnospiraceae bacterium
TAAAAACTCCCTGATCCAGAAACTGATGGTATGCATTGATACTGTCCAGATCTCTCTTTTTACACGCACCTCAAAAAAACTACAGATGACCGATGCGGGAAATACCATGAGGAATCATGCCCTGCAGATTTTTTCTTCCTTTGATGAAATGGAGCAGCAGCTTAAAATTCAGCAGGGACTGCATGTTCTGCGGGTCGGCGCCAACGTATCCGTAGGTGTCACCATGATCCAGAAATGGATCTTACAGTTTCAGCAGTCTCATCCGAATGTCAAGGTGGAAGTCTGTGTCAATAACTCAAAAACAATACGGGAAAGACTGGATAACAATGAACTGGATTTTGCCATGGTAGAAGAATTTCCGCAAATGGAAAATTACATTGTACTGCCCTTTTATGATGACCGGAATGTCATTGTCGCATGGCCGGAACATCCCATGCTCCAAAAAGAAAATCTCTGCATGAAAGACCTTGAAAACGAAGACTTTTTGCTGAGAGAATCCGGCAGCGGCGTGCGAAATCTTTTTGATGCCAATATGTACGCTAAAGGTCTGACCGTACATCCCACATGGGAAAGCTACACTTCGGATGCATTGCTGGAGGCAGTCAAGGCTCATCTTGGAATTGCTGTCCTTCCGGAGCGTATTGTTCGCAGCCACATAAAAGCCGGGACACTGGCAGAATTAAAAGTCTGTGATCTGGATTTAAGCAGAAAGCTCATTGTCATCTACCACAAGGGAAAGCACTTGTCTGCACAAGCCAATGATTTTATTCAGATAGCTGTTTCTTCTTCCTAAAAAAGGTATCCATCGGTTATCATACCAATGGATACCTTATATATTACTCTTCCTGTGCTACTACGAAAAAGCACGTCTTAAGCCATCATCATTACGGATGTTGATTTTACAATAGCTGAAGCCTCTTTTCCAACTTCCAGACCAAGCTCCTTGATGGATGCCATAGAAATTGTTGCAGAAATTTTCACACCATCTACGTCAATGATCACGATTCCGTTTACTGCGCCCTCATTGATGTTAGAAACGTTTCCCTTCCAGATATTTCTTGCACTGATCTTACCGATCTCGCCTACACCTACCATAACCTCAGTTGCTTTCACAATAGCAGTTGCCTCTTTTCCTTCTGCCAGACCAAGCTCTTTGATAGCTGCCATGGAAATCGTGGAGGATACCACATTGTTTCCAAATTTCAGGTTTACAATTCCGTTTACTGCTCCTTCTGTTACTTTTGTTACGGTTCCTTTAATCTGATTTCTTGCACTGATCATAGTTTCATTCTCCTTTTCACATCTGTTATTTTACTGCGTATACATCTTTGCTTGCAGTATATCCCACTCACTTCTCTCATATACACTAAGTGTTCGTAGTATATCCTGTTTGCTTCGATGTATGCATTATATAAAACAATGAAGGAAAAGTAAAATTATCATTTTTTATCAGATGCATAAGCATTTACTTATCTGTCTTTTTCAACTCCAGAAGCTCTTTATAGAACACGTCCATTTCCTCTTTTGTATCAAAGGTCGCCATATAAATCCGGTTACCCATAGCCGCAGACAGGGCATCCGGCAGGCGATCCGCCATCTTGATGGAAGCTCCGTATTTCTCCATGATATCTTCATGAGACATCTCATATACCTTATAATCACGCAGACCGATAAAGGCACTGTAATGATGTGCTCCCACCTCTTTTTCCGAATGGCCAAAGGCGATCATATCCGCCCAGATCTTATATACGTCTGTCTCTCTTGAGAAATTGATCATATCCGGTGTAAAACCGCCGCAGGGACGCATATTTACTTCCAATGCAACCACGTCGCCTTTTTTTCCGATGTGCTGATCAGACAGCAGACGGAAAAACTCAAAATGCACGAAACGGTTTTTTACACCGAATGCCTTTGCAGTGGCACGTCCTTTCTCCCGCACGTCATCTGCCAGATCCTTTACAATATAGAAAATAGCGTCATCGCCCTCATTTACACTGTCCATGATAGAGATAGGGGTTACGTTGCCAACCTCGAAGATCGGCTCTCCCCTGGAATTGAAAATGGCATCATAGGAATTGATCTCCGCATCGATAAACTCCTCCATGATATAGGATACGCCCTCTTCTTTCTCCTCTAAAAATGCTTTCAGCTCATCCTCCGTTTTTAACTTGTATGTATGAGAAGCGCCCACACCGTTGTCCGGTTTTACAATAACCGGATAACCAACCTCTGAAATGAATTTCTGACAGCCCTTCAGATTATCCACAATATGATAGCGGGCTACCGGAACACCTGCCTTGGTATAGTAGGTTTTCATTTTTGATTTGTATTTGATCCGGGGCAGATCTTTCTCCTGGAAACCAGATTTTATATTGAAGTCTGTACGCAGCTTTGCATCATTTTCCAGCCAGTACTCATTGTTGGATTCGATCCAGTCAATGCGGCCATATTTGAATGCAAAGAATGCAACCGCGCGATACATTTCATCATAATCTTCCATGCTGTCTACCTTATAGTATTCGGTAAGACAATTTTTTAGCTCCGGTGTCAGCTCATCATAGAACGCATCACCGATACCCAGCACGTTCATCCCATTGTTCTTTAATTCCTGACAAAATTTCCAGTAGTTTGTCGGGAAATTCGGAGAAATAAAAATAATATTCTTCATAGCTCATTCCTTCTTTCGCATAATTATATATACACCTGAGCAGGTGTTTTTATTTTTTACTCATCCAGCAGATAGGGCAGGAAATATACCACCTGTTTATACCACCAGTCCCAATCATGAGCACAGTCATATCCCCAGAAGTCTACCCATGTATGGATACCCTTTCGCAGCAGCACATCCTGCATCCGATGAGTGGAATCGGGAATCTCCCATGGTCCCTGACCGACACAGAGCACGGATTTCTGACTGTTGTACAGCTCCATATACGGATGATCCTCAGCCATATTTTCCAGGAAGAAAAGCGGAGTATTATCATAGACCAGATCATTCACAAAGTCTCCAAATCCGTACTCCGGTACATACATCCCGCTCAATGCCATGAGGCGGTCAAACAGATCCGGTCTGCGGTAATACAGATTTGCCGCATGGGTGGCGCCCAGACTGCATCCAAACACCAGCACGCCTTCTCTTCCAAACGTACCGTTACGCTCCGCTGCCATATCCTGCATAAATGGCACCATCTCCTGACAAATATACTGGATCCACTGTTCATAACGCCAGATTCTCCAGCCCGGATCATTATCTTTATCAGACCAGGTTTCCTTATCCAGCGTATCAATGGAAAATACCATTACCTTACCCGCATCAATCCATGGCCGCCATACATTCAGCATATCAAAATTTTCAAAATCAAAAAATCGTCCATCCTGACAGGGAATAAACAATACCGGTTTCCCGGCATGTCCCCATACCTTACACTCCATCTCCCTGCCCAATATCGGACTGTAATCTTTAAAATACTGCATTTCCATTGTATCACTCTCCATCTTCATCCGTCATTTTTGCCGGAACTCAATACATCAGTGTAGCCATAAAAAACGGAATCTGCTGTTCCCAGCTCGCTTCCGTATGTGTGCCCCCCGGCACGACGCGGCTTGTGACCATCACACCTTTATCCATGAGCTTTGCTGTCATTTTCCCAAATTCTCCCCGCATCCGTTTCCGGTTATGCATCTCCACAGAACCATAATCCATGTACAGCACTGTATTTGGCTGCAGCCTTGCCCTTGTGATCATCAGGTCAATGTCATCATAAGCAGTCCACAAAGACGGGGATAAAGCCGCTGCCCGTCCAAACGTCCTGTTATATGCCATCAGCGCATACAGACTCATAAGTCCTCCCATGGAGCTGCCTGCAATCCATGTGGTATCTCTGCCGGGAAGGGTGCGGTAATGCTCATCCACCAATGGCTTGAACGTATGCACCATCCAATCCATCGTAATTTTACCCTTGCCGACGATTTTTCCGATCCTTTTTTCCTTAAAATCAAAGGGGGAATATTCTTTTAATCTGCCATGATCCGGACTGTGGTTACACTCCACTGCCGCAACAATCACTTCCGTCTGCGTAAAATCCAGATATTCCTTCATGCCCCAGCTTTTTCCATATGTGGCATCTTCATCAAAAAACACATTGTGTCCGTCAAACATATAAAGAACCGGATATCTTTTTTCCGGATCTTCGTCATAGCCATCCGGCAGATAAATATACGCTCTGCGCGTCTCCTCTCCCGTCAGCTCCGGTATGGTAATATCAAACTTCGTTACCATAAAACTCCTCCATTAACTACACTCTTAAGAATATACTATTTCTTTATCGCTGTAAAGCGTTACACCATCGAATTATTCTATAAAAAACACAGCAATCCACAGCCAATCCCGATCAAAGCCCCTGCAATCACATCACGCGGGAAGTGCACGCCTCCAAGCACCCGCATAAAAGCCAGCAAGACTCCCACCACCAACAAAATAATGCCTCCCGGCAGCCACACCGAGCAGAGCGTGACCGCAATCACAAACACAGAAAATACATGTCTGCTTGGAAAGGATTTTCCTGTCGTGTCTTTTTTGATCAAAGGCTCTATGTCCAGCACTTCATAGGGACGTTTTGCATTGACCGCTTTTCGAAAAACAGTCACCGCGGCAAAGCTGATAGCAGGAACCAGCACAATCTGAGGAAATCCAGAATACCTCGTGACTGCCCCGACGACCAGAAGCACAATATACGCCGCATACACAATGGCTGTCAATATTTTATTTACATTTTCAATGGCGGACAGCCTTCTTCCTTCCCTGCGAAACGGTTCCATCATCTTTTCATAGGTCTGTTTTGTCATACGGATTTCTCTTTTCCTGCTTCATGTATATGTGTCAGAACCACATGGTTTTCCAGAATAATGCAGGCGCTCCAGGGCCGGAGCGTAATTTTCTCTCCGCCTGAAATTGCAATATCAGCCACGCCCGGTCCGTCCATGATTATAGTCCCTGCTGTTCCCACATAATCCGCCCTCTGAACTTCCGGTGTATAATTCAGATAAAACCACAGCTTTTTTCCTTCGTGATTGATGCCTTTTCGCACGATAATCGGAAAGGAAAGAGCATTGACCGGCTCCCATAATCCCGCATCCTGCAGTGCATCCCGCAGCAATTCGGAAATTGTTGCCTCATCCGTCATACAGCCGATATACTCCGCGGTTCCTTTTCCGTAAGTATTCCGTGTTACTGCAGCATATCCGCCCCAGTTATAATGATCATAGCCTGCCAGCACCTGTGCGGTAGTCGGTTTTAACAGCTCCATAAATACCTGCACCTCGGCATTTTTATATTCTTTCAGTCCTACGTTTTTCGGGAAAGTAAACTGATTGTAGCTCATGCCAAACACTTCCGTCAAAGCATGAGGCTGGCTGTCGCAGAACACCTTTAAATTTTCATCGGTATATCCGCTCTTGCAGGTAAAGATCAGATATCCGCCGTCTGCCACATACTGCTTCAGTGCCAAAAGCGTCCGCTCCGGAGCGGAATACAATGCCGGAACAATCACCATTTTATAGTCGGATAAGCGACTATGTTCCGGTGAGATAATATCACATTCTGCATTCATTTTATATAGAGCGTCATAAATCCACCGGAATACATCGTTGTATCGGTTCTTTGCCGACGTATCCTGGGCGCCATCCACCGGAAACCATTCCAATGCGGAATAGGACTCGTGGCTTACCATAATGGCAATCTTATTTTCTTTTCGCATCTCATGAAGCACCGGGCTGAGGGCAGCAAAATCCCGTCCAAGCGTCTTTGCCTCATTGTATGTATCATTTTCCTCAAAGTCCTGCGCCAGCAGTCCCCGCCAATAGGTCTCGATGGCATTGTGCAGGGAACCCCAGTGCCAGTACATCACGCCGCCCGCTCCGCTTGCCAGATGGGAAAACGCCTGTAAGCGCAGCTGGTTTTTATAAGGCGTCCACCCCGGAAATCCCTGGGCCGCAGTCTCAAGGATCAGATAATTATTCTGTTTCAGGGAACGGCAGATATCCCCGCCAAATCCGATCTCAATTCCGGTCAGCTCATCCTGGGTTCTGTGATAGATATCACATCCTGCCATCGTCAGACACTGGTCTGCCACATGAAAATGGTTGCACTGGGGCTGAATGCCATAGGAAAATCCACGCCACTCATAATCCAGATTGTGGGTAATAAACTGATCCTCCCGCTTGTACTCTTTGATAATCTCAGCCTGCCAGTGTAAAAATTCCGTCACCAGACTGCGCTGGAACTCTGCAAACACCGTCCCAACACTTCCGTTGATCGTGCCTCTTGTGTCCGGAAAATCCTCCCAGCAGCCCACCCGGTTGCTCCAGTAATCCAGTCCGAACGCCTGATTCACAGCCTCCAGATCACCGTGAAACCGCTCTTTTAAATACTCCACAAAAGCATTCTGCACATTTGCTCCGGCTGTATCATAATGCTTTGTCTCATTATCTATCTGAAAACCGATGACACATTTTCGGTGCGCAGTCACTTCCATCAGCCTGCGGATGATGCGCTCACCGTATTTGCGATAAGTCGGATTTGTAATATCCATGATCTGACGTGCTCCATACAGTGCGCGCCCCTTCACATCCGTGCGCATCACATCCGGATCTTTTTTTACCAGCCATGCAGGCACCGCATAAGTGGGCGTACCCACGATCACGGAGATACCGGCCTCCTCCATGGCATCCAGCACGGTCTCCACCGCAGAAAAATCAAACTGTCCTTCCAGCGGCTCATAGGTCGCCCATGTGGATTCTGCAATGCGCACCACATTGATGCCCGCCGCCTTCATCATCTCAATATCTTTCTCCAAACGTTTATAGGGCATATATTCATAATAATATGCTGCCCCGAAAAGTAATTGTTTCATATGCTATCCCCTTTTTCTGTTTTGTTATTCAAATTTCAGCTTTACAAACTCATCAAACCTTGGCAATGACAATGACAATTTTCCATACTCACTCGTATCTACAACACCTTTACGTTTGAGACGATCCCGATATACGGAAAATTGCTCCGGCTTCATTCCCAGTCTCTCACGAATCCTTTTTACTCTCGTCTCGCCGCTTTTGGACATTTCCGCTAAAACCTTTTTATCAATCTCAGAAAGCTCTGACCATATTTTACTGTACACATATTCTTCCAGATACTGATCATATTCCGGCAATATCGCCTCCAGCGTCTTTTTTTCTCTGTATTCCCAATACAGATAACCTAATACCTGAAACGCAAACGGATAACCCTTTGTCAGCGTCGTCATATCTGCCGCCATCTCCATATCAATACAAAAAATATCCATATATTGTTTTCGTACTGCAGTATAATTTAACGGTTCCAAAAGAATTTTAGGAGCCCGATAAAGAAAGGTGAGTGTTTTTTCATTCTGCAAATTATAGATATTATCATACAATCCTGTCATCAATAAATATATCGGATAGTCCTGTCTCAAAAAAATCTGGAAAGAGCTTATAAAAATCCTGATATACTCACTGTTAACCACTTCATCAATCGTAATCAAAAGTCTTTTATTTGCTTTCTTCAAATATCCCAGCATCCGTTCTATCGCCTGCTCAATATCTGTGACGGGTGCAGCTCCTTCTATCGACACACCCAGCCCCAATGTGGAAAAATCCACTTTTGCTTTCACAAAATGCTTATGCATTTTCGGAAAACTATACAATTTTTCCGCCAGACTTTCCAGCAGATCTCTTGTCGGATTTAATTCTATAACAACCCAGTCATCCTCCTGCTTCAACGTATTTGCTATACTGGTCATCAATACGGTTTTTCCCGATCCCCTGACTCCGGTAAGCATGAATATCTGATTGGAAGATACGTCGGCTCTAAAATCATCCAATATCATATTTGTCTGCGAAATACGTGTTATATATTGCGCAGGTTTTTTCCCGAATGAAAGTGTAAATGGATTATTCATGGATTCTCCCATTCTGTTTTTATAACTTTTTATATGTTTTTATAACTTTTTATTTCTTTTATAAGTTTTTATAACTTTTTACCCATTTTATAAGTTTTTATAACTTTTGTCAATAAGTTCACTCCAAATGGCTTTCCGGAAATGTTACCATTATTTTCGTCCCCACTCCCGGTTCACTCTCAAGATCTAATGCGGCATGATGCTTCGCCACCGCATGTTTTACAATGGCAAGCCCAAGCCCCGTGCCTCCGGTTGATTTTGATCTGCTCTTATCCACCCGGTAAAACCGCTCAAAAATATGTTCCTGATGTTCTCTCGGAATGCCGATCCCGCTGTCTTTTACAGCTAAAACCACGTTATCCCCGTAAGGATATACCGACACCTCCACCCTGCCATCCGGTTTATTATAACGAATGGCATTCTCACACAGATTATAAATAATCTCCTCCAGCATCATCCGGTTTCCGTCTATCATACTCTTTTCACCGCTCATGGTGATCGTAATATCCCGCTTCTTTGCCGGAATCTCCATGGTTTTTACACAGCCTGCTGCGATCTGGTACAGATCCAGCCGCTCTGTCTGCAGCTCTCCGTCAGCGATATCCAGCTCGGACAGGCGGATCGTATCATTGATCAACGTAAGCAGCCTGTTTGCATTGTGACGGATTTCGCCCGAAAAATGTGCCACATCCGTCTCAGACGCCATACCGCTCTCCATCAGCTCAGCATAACCGGAAATGGCTGTGAGAGGTGTTTTCAGCTCATGGGACACATTTGCGGTAAAATCCTGCCTCAGCTTCGCACTGTCCAGCACGGTTCTGTGGTAATCGCTGATCTTTGTCACAAACGGTTCCAATTCCTCGTACACATACCATTTCTCCGTCTGATCGATATTCTCCGCAATCTCATTGATGGGAGCCAGAAGCTTGTCCGCCTGCAGCCTGGCAAGGAAAAAACAGAGCACAAAGATCACTGCCGCCATCACAACTGCCAGCGGAATCGCACCCCGAAATACGCCCCATATGCTGCCTGCTTCCTTTGCAACACGAATGACGGAACCGTCCTCCTGAAGCTGGGCATAATAAAAGGTGTTCTTATCCAGGGTCTGTGATCTTCGGACCGCTGTTCCCTGTCCAGCAGAAAATGCGCAGCTGATCTCGCCGCGCTCACTGTGATTATCCATAGCTCCGATGTCTGCGTTTGTGTCCAGTACCACCGTACCGTCCGGCAGCACCATCGTCACCCGAAGCTCCTCCGCATAAATCTGCCGGATCCCGTCCTCCAGCTCATCACTGGCATTCAGACTGGTGAGAATATTCGCATACCCTTTCAAATCCTCAAAGACCTGCACCTGAAATACCCGGTAAAATATTATTGTGCTTAAGATTAAAGTAGCCGCAATGCCGATGGCTGCAATCAGCATTAACTGGCGATTGATCCGTTTTTTCATGCTTCTAATCCTCGCTGATCATATAACCCACACCGCGAACCGTCTTTATCATGGCTCCCGCACTTTTCAGCTTCTGGCGCAATGTTTTGATATGCATGTCCAATGTGCGGGATTCCCCCTCAAAATCAATGCCCCATATTTTTTCCATGATCTGATCCCGGTGCAGCACGATACCCACATTGATGAGCAGATATTTTAACAATTCATATTCCTTATATGTCAGCTCACAAAGCTCATCATCCACATAGGCAGCCCGCTTTTCATCATCCAAAAACAAAGCTCCCAGTGCGATAAATTTTTCATGCTGTATATCCAGACTCCGGCGAAGCAGAGCCTTCACTCTGGAAATCAGCTCCATAATACCAAAGGGTTTTGTAATATAATCGTCCGCACCGATATCCAGCCCCTTAACCTTATCAATCTCCGTCGTCTTTGCAGTGACCATGATGATAGGAACCCGGCGGGTATCGGATCTGCCGCGCAGCTTTTCCACGATATGAAGCCCGTCCTCATCGGGAAGCATGATATCCAGCAGTATCAGATCCGGCACTTTTTCCTGGATTCTCTTGTAAAAATCTCTGGCGCACTCAAAATCCTGCACGGAATAACCGCTGTTTTTCAGTGCAAACACTTCAATCTCTCTGATATTAATATCGTCCTCTACTACATAGATCAGTGCCATCCTCGTCTCCCTTTCTTCCGTCCAATTATATCTGTTCTTTCTTCTGACATCATGCTTTTATCTGTTTTAACTCTGACTTGTCCCCCAGAGAATCTCCCTTTTCATACAGCTCACTGGCTGCCTCCATCAGATTCACCGCATGGTCTGAGATCCGCTCAAAATCTCCGATACAATGAAGCAGCACGGATACGGTCTTATTTTCTTTTTCCGACAATTTCCTGTTGCTGACCCGGATCAGCCAGTTTCCCATGGTGTTCATACCATACAAAAAGAGGGCAAGACCGCCTATCATTGTCAAA
>CAYRZL010000070.1:10507-13537 GCA_964428795.1 uncultured Lachnospiraceae bacterium
TCCCATGGTGTTCATACCATACAAAAAGAGGGCAAGACCGCCTATCATTGTCAAAAGTCCAAAAAAATCCATAAAATTATCCCCCGTTCTTTTTCATCGTCTTTTCATAGTATACGACTATGCTAAGCTCGGCTGCGCCCTGAAAGGCTTGCCTTGCTAAGCGCCGCTGCATACATGAAAGCAGCCAGTCATCTGCGCCCTGTAGGGCTTGATTCCCGGGCTTTCATGGTAATACGCTGACATAGTAATTGACGTATGTAAAGTACAGGGGATTCCATTGTAAAATCTATGTAAAATTTATGTAAATCAGCAGTTTTTGCTGTTCACAGCTCCATTTATACGACCTTTCTTTGAGGCACTCTCTCCTCTTTTTCCGGGTCAAAGCTGTCAAAAATAAAAATATCAAACATCTTTCTGGCATTTTCCAGATCTTCCTTGCTCTTGATGGTCCATGCCGCTGTCTTGATCTTGTACAGCTTCCGGCAGATCTGAAATGCCAGCAGATTCTGGTCTTTATGATTGAATGCGATAAAATCCGGTTTTGCCCAGAAATTCATCAGCAGATTGGTCAACGCCCATTTTGCCAGCCGGGGCATATTGGTAGGATCATTCTTGTGATTCATGGAGAGCTGTCCTCTGAGCACCTGGGGAACCACCTTCCGATACCAGATCAGGGCAATGGGATTGAAGGATTCCACGCAATATTCTCCCTCGTATCCTTCCATGATCTCTGCCAGATCCCGAACTGTCTCCAGAAAATTGATGCCGACCTTGATCTCAATGATCATCGGCACCTTTCCGGCTACCAGCTTCAGCACATCCTCAAACAGCGGAATCTTTTCCTGAGAATCCGCAAGATTGTACTGCTGCAATTCATGGTACCTGAGCCGACCTACCTTGCCTTCGCCTCCGGTCATACGGTTGATCTCCATATCGTGAAAGACTACCAGCTTACCGTCTCTGGTTCGTTGTACATCCAACTCTATACCGTACCCCCGTTCCACTGCCTTTTGAAAAGCCGGCAGGGAATTTTCCGGAGCTTCCGAAGCATTATTAAACAAACCGCGATGTGCAATATAATTTTTTTCGTAGGGTGAAAAGTCCGGCGCCTGTCTCCGTTCCTTTCCCGGACGGATCATCCAGAGAAACAGGATAATCAGAGCCACCGCAAATATAATAAGAGCCATCAATAATTTCATTTTTCTTACCTGTTTTAATGGGATTAAATTGTTTGATCCTCAAACCTTTTGTGAAACATTCCAGCATTTATCATACCTTTTTCCCCGATAAAAATCAATATCCCTTTGTATCTTTTCTGTACAAACTTTTCACTTTATCCTTTTCTGTACAAATACAGGATTCCTCCGAAAAATCCAGGGAATATTCCTGCCAGTCCGGTTACAGCCGCCACGATATCCCAATGTGCCAGAAGGCTGTGTCCGGTCGCCAGACATATTATGAGACTGACCACAAATCCGATCACGCCAAAAAGTACCGTATTCAAGGAGGATGTAAAATATGGAAACCAGACCATATGTATCATGGGATTTAATCAATCATTTTATGGTTGATGTGTTTAAGGCTTACGGTGTCCCTGAGGAGAATGCAAAGATCTGCACCGATGTGCTGATGGAGTCTGACCGCCGCGGTATCGAAAGCCACGGCTGCAACCGCTTTAAGCCTATTTATCTTGACCGAATCAAAAACGGAACTCTGCTTCCCGTAACCAAAATTGACATCGTAAAAGAAACCGCCACTACTGTAGTAATGGCGGCAACCGGATGTACCGCCTCGGACATTTCTTCTTTGTCATCAATCCCGAATTTTTCATGGGACTTGATACATTCAGACAGACGACCGGCGGCATCTGTCTATCCTAATTTTTCACTTGCTATAACGCAAAAACACCCTCTGCCCAGAAACGGTTTTTACGGAGCCGCTTCTCATTTAGAGGGTGTTTTCCTGTTTCTTATTCTGTTCGCAGGCGCTGTAATACCATTCCAGGAACTCGTCGTGCATCTCCTCGCCGCTTTTTCTGGCTTTCACAGCGTCCTCAATTCTGTCATAAGCTCCCAGAAAATAGGTTTTTCCTTTGAAGGTGATCTGCGCCGCCCATTTGCCTGTGGCTTTCTGTTGATACACACCGGTATAGCCGCTGGTATTACTCCGGAGCAGGTGTTTTTTGCTTGCTTCCAATTTCGTCACGGAAGTGCCATCCACTAATTTCAGATTTTCGCGATAGGCTTCCGCCTGCGCACAGCCACAGCTGGTGGTATGCCCGCACTGGAGATAGGACTGCCGTACCTCTGTTTCGTTCCCGCAGTCGCATCGGCAACGCCAGATATGCTGTCCGTCTCGCTTTCCCTCGTAGGAAATCACGGTAAGTTTTCCAAAGCGTTTTCCAATGTAATCTTTGAGCGGCGGATGGCTTAAGCACCCGCAGCTTTTTACATAGCCGGAGAGAAGCTGGCTTGCCGGGACATACGCCACCTTGTCACAATCACAGACGCACCGCCAGACCGTGGTATGGTACTTGCGTTCTTCCGTAGGGGAAATAGCTACCAGTTTTCCAAACCGCATCCCGGTCAAATCCCTGGCCCTTGGAGCCACCTTCGTCTCGCAGCCGCAGTCTTTATACGCGCCCCTCTGGATAGCACGGGTATCCAGTTCTATGGAACCGCCGCAGTCGCAGTCACAGAGCCAGACGGTGTATCCATTTTTATGCCTGCCTGTTTTCGCGGCAACCGTCAGTTTTCCGAAGCGGTAGCCAAGGCCAAGTCTCTCTTTAGTTTGCTGTTCCTGCAATGCGTTCCCTCCTTCCAGCCTTCTCTGCTGAGCTGTTCCTCGCTGCTATCATTTTCCCTGCTGTAATACCATTCCCGAAAGTCATCGCGCATTTCCTCGCCGCGCCCATCCGTCACATCTCCGAAGTCCGTTTTCCGCTGCATCATCAAAGCGCCGCATCATCAGCCCGTCACATTGTTTTCTATCCCGTCCGGCTGCACCGCACCGTCACCCTACTCTGCCCAC
>CAYRZL010000071.1:0-10707 GCA_964428795.1 uncultured Lachnospiraceae bacterium
TATGTTTATATGATTTAAATTCTTGAAATAATTTCTAAAATCATATAAGATAGGTTGTATGAATGAAAAACCTATGAAAATAGACGACCGCACTGCAAATGTGGATGCGATAACAGAAAAAGAGAGTATTGTATATCACAAAAACGGATATATAGAACATAAAGTAAGTAATATTGTTCGGGAACATTTTATAGATCTGGTTATAAATGAACAATTAGTGGCAAAATTGGTTTGTACACCACAGAATCTGAAGGAACTGATTATAGGAAAACTTGTTGCAGAAGGATATATTCATGAAATAAATGATTTGGAATTATGCTATATTTGTGAATATGGAAGCCGGGCAAGAGTGTTTCTCAAGGATAATGTGAAGCTGGTATCTGAGATTCAGCAGGAGCCCACCTGCTGTACAGATAATCAAACTTTGTTAAAAAATCTTTCCAGTGAAGATATCAAGCCGCTGCCGAAGGCAGTGTGGAAACCGGAATGGATCTTCACATTATCAAATCAGTTTGCTCAGGATAATGTGATACATAAAGAGACGCAGGGTACCCATGGATGCTATTTGAGCGTAAAAGGACAGATAAAATTTCAATGCGAGGATATCGGAAGACATAATGCATTGGAAAAAACCATTGGATATGCTGTTATAAAAGAGTATCAAAGAGACGAATGCATGTTGTATACTACTGGTAGAGTTCCAACAGATATGATAAAGAAAGTAGTGACAGCAGGGATTCCTATTCTGGTATCTAAGTCAGTACCAACAAAAGAAGCTCTTGAGATGGCACATCACTATAATTTGACTTTAATCTGCCGGGCATGGCCGGATACATTTGAAGTCTTTAATGATTAAAATCATTATGAATCTGCTTAAGAATGATAAGCTTGCCTCATACTGACAGTATGGGGCTTTCTTTTATTTCCCAAAAGAATTTATTATGTTGTCAATATATTTTGCTAATGATATAATGGCAACGACATAATCATTTACAATATAATGCATAAAGCAACATATATGGAGCACACAATGAATAAATTGGCATTGGATGATGAAATTTTATTAACGATAGAAAAACCTGCCCGTTACATCGGAAACGAGGTAAACATGGTCAAAAAGGATCCGTCAAAGGTGGACGTCCGTTTTTGCATGTGTTTTCCTGATGTCTACGAGATCGGCATGTCCCATCTGGGTATCCAGATTCTCTATGAAATGTTTAACCGCAGAGAGGACGTATACTGCGAGCGTGTATATTCTCCATGGCCCGATCTGCACAAAATCATGAAAGAAAAGAATATTCCGCTCTTTGCTCTGGAAACACAGGATCCGATAAAAGAGTTTGACTTCCTTGGAATTACCATACAGTATGAGATGTGTTATACCAACATATTGCAGATTCTGGATTTGAGCCAGATTCCTTTGTATGCCAAAGACCGTACATGGGAGCATCCCATTGTGATCGGCGGCGGTCCCTGCGTGCATAATCCGGAGCCCATCGCAGACTTTTTCGATATCTTCTATATCGGAGAGGGCGAGACGGAGTATGATGAATTGTTGGATTTATATAAAAAAATGCGGAGTGAGAACTGTACCAGACAGGAGTTTTTATTAGCGGTTTCACAAATTTCCGGTTTATATGTTCCGTCATTGTACGAAGTGACTTACAAGGAGGACGGTACACTGGCTTCCTTTGAAGCAAAATATGAAAATGTACCGCATACGGTAAAACGTCAGGTAGTAACGACGGATGAACAGACGATTTTTCCTCTCAAGCCGGTAGTACCGTTTATTAAGGTAACGCAGGATCGTGTGGTACTGGAAATCATGCGCGGCTGCATCCGCGGATGTCGTTTTTGTCAGGCGGGAATGATCTACCGACCCCAGAGAGAGAGAAAGCTTGAGATGTTAAAAGAAGCAGCCTATGAGATGCTGAAATCAACGGGGCATGAGGAGATTTCCTTAAGCTCCTTAAGCTCCAGCGATTATACACAGTTAAAGGAGCTTCTGGATTTCCTGATCGATGAATTTCAGTCAAAAGGCGTAAATATATCCCTTCCATCTCTGCGCATTGATGCTTTTTCTCTGGATGTAATGAAGAAAGTGCAGGATATCAAAAAAAGCAGTCTGACCTTTGCGCCGGAAGCCGGATCCCAGAGACTTCGGGATGTGATCAACAAAGGATTGACAGAGGAAGTTATCTTAGAAGGGGCAGGCCAGGCATTTGAGGGCGGCTGGCAGAAGGTGAAGCTGTATTTTATGCTGGGACTTCCTACCGAGACAGAGGAAGATATGCGTGCAATACCAAAGTTGGCAGAACAGATTGCAAAACGTTATTATGAGATTCCCAAAAGCCAGCGAAACGGAAAATGCCAGATCACCATCAGTACCTCCTTTTTTGTACCGAAGCCATTTACACCGTTTCAGTGGTCTCCTATGTGCACGAAGGAGGAATTTCTGGAGCGGGCAAAAATCGTTAATGACGAGGTAAAACAGCAGTTAAATAAAAAAAGCATGAAATACAACTGGCATGAGGCACATGTGACGATTCTGGAAGGCATTCTGGCAAGAGGCGACCGGAAAATCGGAGCCGCCATTTTGCGTGCCTACGAGCTGGGATGCTTATTTGACGCATGGTCGGAATATTTTGATGAATCAAAATGGGAACAGGCATTTAAGGACACCGGTATAGATACGGACTTTTATACGATCAGAGAGCGAAAAGAGGACGAGCTATTTCCATGGGATTTTATCGATGCGGGAGTTACAAAAGAATTTTTACTGCGTGAATGGCATACCGCGCGGACAGAGACTGTGACACCAAACTGCAGACAGCGCTGTGCAGGCTGCGGTTCCAGAAAATACGGAGGAGGTGTGTGCTTTGAAGATCAGAATTAAATTTCGTAAATATGGCGTGATGCGTTTTATCGGACATCTGGACATTATGCGCTATTTTCAGAAAGCCATGCGCAGAGCGGACATCGACATTCGTTATTCCGAAGGGTTCAGTCCCCATCAGATCATGTCCTTTGCCGCACCCCTTGGTGTTGGGATCATCAGTGACGGAGAGTATCTGGATATTGAGGTGAACTCCACAAAATCTTCCGCAGAGTCCATCAAAGCACTCAATGCAGTGATGGTGGAAGGAATGGAGGTTACAGAATATGTGAAACTGCCGGATCATGCGGCAAAATCCATGTCTCTGGTGGCTGCAGCGGATTATACCGTATACTATAAGAACAAAGAGGAAAATATCTATACGGCGGAAACCATGCAGGATGCAATAAAAGAGTTTTTCGGGAAGCAGGATGAGATCATTGTGACCAAACAGACGAAAAAGAGTGAGACTCAGATCGATTTAAAGCCGCTGATCTATCGTTTTGAAGCAATGCAGCATGACGGACAGGCCGCATTTTCTCTGAGATTGGCTTCCGGAAGTGTACAGAATATCAAGCCGGAGCTTGTACTGGAAACCTTTTATAAGTATTGGAATCAAAGATGGGAACCATTTTCCATGCAGATTAAACGGGATGAAGTCTACGCACAGGCTGATGGCTCTTACATTCCTTTAACCGATTTGGGAGAGATCATCCCATGAGTAATCTGAAGCAGAAAATTGTAATTACAGATATCTCATTAAATAAGGGAAAAGATCCGGTCCGTGTCTGTGCATCCTTTGAGGATGATAACCTTTCTGCCATACAATGCATGAAACCGGATGATGACTACGGAATCGGCGGTATTTATGTGGGAAGAGTGAAGAAAATCGTTGCCAATCTGAATGCGGCTTTTGTGGAGATCTCTCCGGGCATGGAATGTTATCTGGCATTCAAAGACGCAGAAGCCCCGGTATTTGTCAAAAAAATAAATTCCCCGAAGCTTGTACAGGGAGATGAGCTGGTGGTTCAGATTCAGAGGGAGGCCATCAAGATGAAACCGGCTGCCCTTACGACAAATATAAACCTTACGGGACAGTATCTGGTACTGACCAGTCAAAAACATCACATTGGAGTATCTTCAAAATTAAAGGAAAAAGATAGGGAACGCCTGAAATTTACGTTGAAGCAGATATGGAAGGGTGATTGCGGCGTCATCATCCGTACTGCCGCTGTAAATGCCGAAGAAGAAATGCTGCGTCAGGAGTATGATAAGCTGTATGAACAGCTATGTGAGATCAGAAAAAATGCTCCGTATCGTACCTGTTTTTCCTGTCTGAGATCTTCTGTGCCGGAATACGAAACCTTTGTGAGAGAACATTCCGGTGTGGCAAAAGATACGGAAGTGGTGACGGATATACCGGAGGTGTTTGAACATCTGAGACTCGAAAGTGAAACCGATACCGTAAAATTCGGAAAAGCGAGGTATGCGCCAAAGTCCTGTATAGGAGGAGGCGGGATCCGTCTTTATACGGATGAAACACTGTCTTTGGCGTCTCTTTACAGTCTTTCCAAACATTTGGATGAGCTGTTAAGCGAGAAGGTCTGGATGAAATCCGGAGGCTTCTTAGTGATCCAGCATACGGAGGCTATGACGGTGATTGATGTCAATTCCGGAAAAAGCCTCAGCAAAAAGCAGGCGGAGGAGCAGCGGCTTAAGATCAATCTGGAAGCCGCAAAAGAAATTTCCCGCCAAATTAGGCTGCGCAATCTCTCCGGTATCATCATCATAGATTTTATTGATCTGGATGATCCGGATAATAGAAGCCTGTTATTAAAGGAATTAAAAAGCTATGTAAAGACAGATCCCATTCAGACCAATGTGGTGGATATGACCCGTTTGCAGCTTGCGGAAGTAACACGAAAAAAAGTGAGAAAATCTCTGAAAGAACAGTTGACGTAACACCCATCTTGTGTTAATATACTTGAGTATGCCGCACGACGAGGTTAGAAGTCCGTCCATTTTTGGATGACACCGAAGTCGGCGAGTAATGATAATAGGAGGTGCCATATGTACGCAATTATAGCAACAGGTGGTAAACAGTACAAAGTAGCTGAAGGCGATATCATTACCATTGAAAAACTTGGTGTGGAGGCTGGAGAGGCTGTAACTTTTGATCAGGTTCTGGCTGTAAACAACGGTGAGCTGACAGTAGGAAGCCCGGTTGTAGCAGGTGCAACTGTTACAGGTTCCGTTGTAGCAAATGGACGTGGTAAAAAAGTTATCGTTTACAAGTACAAAAGAAAAACCGGTTACCACAAGAAAAACGGCCACAGACAGGCGTTTACCAAGGTTAAAATCGAAAAAATCAACGCTTAATCAAACATATTTTGCAGGTAAATCATTATGATAGAAATAACGATTTGCAAAAGAAATCAGCAATATGCGCAGCTGCATTGTATCGGACATGCAGGGTATGCTGAGGAGGGTCAGGACATTGTATGCGCCGGAGCTTCCATGCTGGTTCTGAACACCTTAAATGCCATTGAGGCGTTTGCATCTCAGGAGATGGAGATCAAGAAGGTAGATGAGACGACCGGACAGATTGATGTACGTTTTGGAGATACGGTGACGGAACAGACGAAATTGCTGATGGATACTCTTTGTTTAGGATTAGAGTGTTTGGAAGATAACTATGGTGAAGATTATATCAGTCTAATATTCGAGGAGGTGTAGATATGATGCAGTTGAATCTTCAGTTTTTCGCACATAAAAAAGGTGTTGGTTCTACAAAGAACGGACGTGATTCTGAGTCTAAGAGACTTGGTGCGAAAAGAGCAGACGGACAGTTTGTAAAAGCTGGTAACATCCTTTACAGACAGCGTGGAACAAAGATCCATCCGGGTATCAACGTAGGTATCGGTGGAGATGACACACTGTATGCAAAAGTTGACGGTGTATTGAGATTCGAAAGAAAAGGAAGAGATAAAAAACAGGCTTCCGTATACCCAGTTGCAAGCAACGAATAAGTATTTACCAGAGACTCGACTTGAAGAAGCCGGGTCTCTTCTTGTAATTATGAGAAATTATGTTGCTTTTGTTCTTTTTTTGCCAAGGAGACAGACAATGTTTGCAGATAGAGCCAGAATTATAATTAAATCAGGAAAAGGCGGCGATGGACATGTAAGCTTTCGCCGTGAAAAATACGTTCCCAATGGCGGCCCGGACGGCGGTGACGGTGGAAAAGGCGGCGATGTCATCTTTGAGATTGATGACGGATTAAATACCCTCACGGATTTCCGCCATAGAAGAAAATATGCCGCCGAAAACGGGGAAGAAGGAAAGAAAAGAAACTGTCATGGAAAGAACGGCGCCGATCTGGTGGTGAAGGTTCCGGCAGGAACGGTACTGCGTGAAGCCGAGAGCGGCAAGGTCATCGCAGATATGTCCGGTGATAACCGCAGACAGGTTGTATTAAAGGGCGGCAGAGGCGGTAACGGAAACCAGCATTATGCCACCTCCACCATGCAGGCTCCGAAATATGCACAGCCGGGACAGCCGGCAATCGAGCTGGAAGTATTGATGGAATTGAAGGTCATTGCAGATGTGGGACTGGTTGGATTCCCGAATGTAGGAAAATCCACCCTGCTTTCCAGGGTCACAAATGCCGATCCGAAAATTGCAAACTATCATTTTACTACGTTAAACCCAAATCTGGGCGTGGTGGATCTGGATGAAGGAAAGGGATTTGTCATCGCAGATATTCCGGGTCTGATCGAGGGCGCCTCAGAAGGGGTTGGGCTTGGTCATGAATTTCTGCGTCATATAGAGCGTACGAAAGTGATGATCCATATCGTAGACGCAGCCTCCACAGAGGGGAGAGACCCGATTGCAGATATTTATGCGATCAATAAAGAGCTGGAAAATTACAATGCTTCCCTGACAGGAAAGCCTCAGGTCATCGCAGCAAACAAAATTGATGTGATATACAGCGGGGATGAAGATCCGGTAGAAAAGATCCGGGCAGAATTTGAACCCCAGGGTGTAAAGGTATTTCCTATTTCCGCAGTGTCCGGCAAGGGGCTGAAGGAGTTGCTCTATTATGTCAGCGATCTGCTCAGCCAGATAGATGACAAACCCATCGTGTTTGAACAGGAATATTTTCCGGAGTATGCCATGTTTAAAAATGAGTCTTACACCGTGGAGTACGATGAGGAAGAGGAAAAGTATGTGGTGGAAGGTCCGAAGATTGAAAAAATGCTTGGATATACCAATATCGATTCGGAGAAAGGATTTTTGTTCTTCCAGAGATTTTTGCGGGATCAGGGTATTTTGGACGAGCTGGAAGCACTGGGTATTGAAGAGGGCGACACCGTACGCCTTTACGGATTAGAGTTCGAGTACTACAAATAATGATCGGAATAGATTCTGAACATTAAAAACAATGATAGCACAGAAGGGAAAAAACATGACAAGTAAACAGCGAGCATATTTAAAGGGTCTTGCAATGACCATGGATCCTGTATTTCAGGTGGGAAAGGCAAGTGTATCCCCGGAAGTGGTACAGGCAATAGATGAAGCGTTTAACACCAGAGAGCTGATCAAAATCTCTGTTTTGAAAAATTGTTTTGATGATCCCCGTGAGATTGCATCCGTTATTGCGGAGCGCACACACTCACAGGTGGTTCAGGTGATCGGTAAGAAAATTGTCCTGTACAAGCCGGACAAAGAAGATCCCAAAATTATTTTACCATAACAGCAAAAAAGCAGGCTGTTAGAAACAACGAGGTAGAAAATGGCTGTAAAAGAATATAAACTCGGTATCATGGGTGGAACTTTCGATCCCATTCATTTTGGTCATTTAAAAATTGTGGAACAGGCTGTAAAAGAATTTGGATTGGATCGGATTCTTTTTATTCCTACCGGGCATTCCCCGCACAAAGATTTTTCCAGCGTTACTTCACCGCAGCAGAGGCTGCGTATGACGGAGCTTGCCATAGACGGAGTTGCAGCTTATCAGGTATCCAGGATGGAAATAAAGCATCCGGACACCTCTTACACCTATCGGACACTTGAGATTCTGACGGAAAAATATCCTGAGGCTGAGCTGTATTTTATATTGGGTGCAGACTCACTTTCCGATTTTCACACATGGAAGGAGCCGGGAAAAATCTTAGCAAAGGCAGTGATTCTGGCTTCTGTGAGAGATGATCATGACGAAGAGAAAATGCAGGAATTGATCAAAACTTTGACAGCAGCTTATGGTGGTCAGATCTTTTTGCTCCACAGTCCGAAAATGGATGTTTCATCCAGAGAAATACGGGAAATGGCCGCAAACGGGAAATCCATCGATACCTATGTGCCAAAGCCTGTAGCAGATTATATCAGAGAACATGATTTGTACAAAAGAGGATCAGGGATGGATATCGAAAAAATCAAAAAGCAGTTAAAAAAGGATTTGAAAAAATCCCGCTATGAACATACGATAGGTGTAATGGAAACAGCAGTTGCCCTTGCAGAACATTATGGCTGTGACGTAAAAAAAGCCCGGTACGCAGGACTTTTGCATGATTGTGCAAAGCATATGGGAGATCAGGAAAAAATCGATCTCTGTCTCAAATATGGCGTCACGATCAATGAAACAGAATATGCAAATCCGGCGTTACTTCACGCAAAGGCAGGAGCGATTCTTGCAAGAGAGCAGTATGGCGTGACGGATGATGAAATTTTACATGCCATCGCTGTGCATACCACCGGGTGCGTTGCCATGAATCTGCTGGACAAGATCGTATATATCGCGGACTATATCGAGCCAAACAGGGACAAAGCGCCAAATCTCAGCTATTTAAGAAAGCTGGCGATGCTGAATTTGGACGAAACTATGTATCGGATCTTAAAAGATACCGTGGAATTTTTATCTACCCGCACAGCCTCCAGAGATCCGCAGACCGTGGAAGCATTTGAATATTATCGGGATCTGATGCGGGAGAAAGCAAAATTATTTGACGAATATAAGGATTTGATGCAGAAAGGAGAATGAGATAATGGAACAAAATTCAAAGGAAATGGCAAAAATCGCTTATCATGCATTGGATGATAAGAAAGCAAGTGATATTCAGATCATCGATATCAGCGAAATTTCCGTGATCGCAGACTATTTTGTGATTGCAAGTGCGTCCAACCCCAACCAGATACAGGCGATGATGGATGCAGTGGATGAAGAGCTTCACAAAGCCGGATATCCATGCAAACAGACGGAAGGAAATCAGAAATCCAGTTGGGTTCTGATGGATTACCGGGATATCATCGTTCATATTTTTTCAAAGGAAGATCGCCTGTTCTATGATCTGGAACGTATATGGGGTGACGGAAAATTTATTGATATTGTCGAGTTATAATGGAATGCTCCTGAATAACCTTTACCATTCGTGCACGGATTCCTGCAATTCGTGCACATTTTTTTGTTTTCGGGGTATTTTGTGTTAAGATATCACCGTAATGAAAGCAGAAACAAAAATCAGAATGTGAAATCTGCAAGGAGATTGTGATATGGAAACCAAAAGACACAGCGTACTCAGTAATATTTTTTTCGTATTTCAGCCCGGCATCAAAGAGCATCCAGGTTATCTGGTAAAGATCCTTCTTCGTAATCTACTCTTTGTATGTCTGCCGCTGATTGCTTCCGCTACCAGCTCTCTGGTGATCTGGATGCTTGGAAACGACTTCTCCCTTCCGGTGATCATAGGGGCGATCCTCTGTGTATTTGCAGGATATGGTATCGTAAACTGAATCTATAATTATTTTGATACATCAAATGGCATGATGTTTATCGGTATGCGCACCAAATACCGTTATTTGGATGACACCAGAAAAAGGCTGAACATTGCATTGGAGGATTTCGAGAATGAAAAGGTGCGTCAGCTTATGGAAAAATCCGCCATGAGTTTATCAACAAACTGGGTCGGTGTGGAAGGGACCATGAGAAATACAGCCACATTGATGGCAAATATATTGGGACTGTGTGTCTACATTTTGGTAGTAGGCGGTTTAAGTCCGAAGATTTTGCTGTTCCTGCTGATATTATGTGTGGTGAATACAATCGTATCCGGTCTGGCATCCAGAGCCTATGACAGAATCAAAGACGGATTGGCAGAGCAGGAGAGGATGCAGAACTATTTGAATAAGACTGTGGATGATATAGCCGGAGGAAAGGATATCCGGGTGTTTGGTCTGTCCCCCTGGCTGATCGGCAAGTATGATGCCGCCATCAAGACTCATAGAAAACTGTTATTTCGTTATGATACGGTGCGCTTTTTCGGTGATTTGACGGAGGTAGTCATGGGTGCGGCACGCAATCTTGTCTGTTTTCTTTATCTGATCGCACAGATGAAGCAGGGTATGTCCATTGCGGAGTTTGCCTTTTATCTTGGCGTGATCGGTGGGTTTGCAGAGTGGTTTTCCAAGATCAGTGAAATGGTGGTTGAGATTGGAAAAAGTAGCCGGCAAATCTACGCTGGTAAAACTGATGACCGGATTGTATCTGCCTACAGGGGGAACCGTCTATGTCAATGGTATAGACACAAGAGTATTGAACCGCAGGCAGTATATAAACCAGGGAGCAGCTATTTTCCAGAATCCATTTCAACTGTCCTATACCATTGCAGAAAATATTTGTCTGAATAAAACTATAGAGGAAAATCGGGTCTGGGCGGTATTGAAAGAGACAGGTCTGTACGAAAAGATATCATCTCTGAAAAATGGAATCTACACATATCTTGGAAAAGACCTTGCATCCGATGGCGTCAGCTTATCAGGTGGGGAGATACAGAAGC
>CAYRZL010000071.1:10807-13506 GCA_964428795.1 uncultured Lachnospiraceae bacterium
AATATGCATTATGACGGTACTTTGCCTGTCGAAAAGCGGATTGATAATGCCTACGAGCTATCTTTTGAGCATGTATCTTTCAAATATCCCGGTACGGAGCAGTATATCATAAAGGATTTGAGCATTACCTTTCAAATCGGAGAAAAGCTGGCTCTGGTAGGACGAAACGGAGCAGGAAAAACCACGTTGATTAAGCTGCTCCTGAGATTTTACGAGCCCACGGAGGGAAGGATTTTGTTAAATGGCATCGACATCGGAAAATACGATCAGGATGAGTACATGCATATTTTTTCCGTAGTATTTCAGGATTTCAGACTGTATCATTTGCCTTTGGATGAAAATATTGCAGGCTCTGAAAGGGTGGATGAAGAACGGGTTCGCAGAGTATTGGATCAGGTAGGAATGTCCGAGCGTATAAGTCATATGCGTGACGGTATCCATACCAGACTGTATCATGAAACCGGAGACGGGGAAGCTCTCTCCGGCGGCGAAGCACAAAAAATCGCCATTGCCAGAGCAATCTATAAAGACGCACCTTTTGTCATTCTGGATGAACCCACTTCGGCGCTGGACCCTCTGGCTGAGGCGGAAATCTATGAAAACTTTAATGAGATGGTAGGAGATAAAACCGCTATTTATATTTCCCACCGGATGAGCAGCTGCAAATTTTGCGACAAAATTCTTGTGCTGGAACAGGGAAACATTGTAGAAAGCGGTACACATGAAGAACTGATGGAGAGGCAAGGCAGCTATTATAAGCTGTATCAGGCTCAGGCAAAACACTATCAGCGGCATGATGAACAGCATGGGCATACGGATGTGTAATACACATATAAATATTGCTTGCATTTCCGGCACTTACATACTAGAATGAGAAGAAATGTATGGAGGCGGAAATGAGAACTTTATTAGAAAACGGAATTGTGATCAATGTATTTACCGGCGAACCGGAGCACGTAAATGTGTTGATCGAAGATACCAAAATCATTGGGGTGGGAGATTATACAAAGGCGGATGCAGATATCACGAGAGATGTTGCAGGAAAATATATTTGTCCCGGCTTCATTGATGGTCATATTCATATTGAAAGCACGATGCTGACTCCTGCAGAATTTGCACGGGTAAGTATTCCCCATGGAACCACGGCGGTTGTGGCAGATCCGCATGAAATTGCAAATGTGTGTGGAACTGCCGGAATCTGGTATATGCTGGAAGCCAGCGAAAACATTCCGTTGACCGTTTATATGATGCTTCCTTCCTGTGTTCCATCTACCGGATTTGACGAATCCGGCGCCAGATTGGAAGCGGAAGATCTGGAGGTTTTCTATCGGCACCCGCGTGTATTAGGACTTGCTGAGGTCATGAATTATCCGGGCGTTATTGCAGGCCAGAAAGACATTTTAAAGAAAATTGAGGCTGCAAAAAACCACAGACTAACGATAAACGGACATGCTCCCTTGCTTTCAGGGAAAGATCTGGACAGCTATATTTCTGCCGGAATCGGAGATGATCATGAATGTTCTTCCGCAGAGGAAGCAAAAGAACGTATCCGCAAAGGACAAAGAGTTATGATCAGACAGGGAACAGCAGCCAGAAATCTGGAGGCACTGCTTCCGTTGTTTGAAGAGCCATGGGCACATCGGTGCCTGCTTGTCACCGACGATAAGCATCCTGCGGATCTTCTTTCCAGAGGGCACATCGATGATATTATCCGTCAGGCGGTTGCCGCAGGAAAAAGCCCTGTCACCGGTATCCGTATGGCAACATTGTGGGCAGCAGAATGTTTTGGATTAAGAGACGTAGGAGCAGTTGCTCCCGGTTACGCTGCAGATCTTCTGGTACTGGATGATCTGGAAACAGTTTCCATCTGTGACGTGTACCGGAACGGAAAACAGGTGGTAAATCATGGTCATGTAATTGATTTTGAAGAACCGCCGATTCGAAAAGATCACAAGAAATCCATCCGTAATTCCTTTTATATGAAACGGTTGAGCGAACAGGATTTCAAGCTCAACTACTCCGGAAAGGAAAAGTGTCATGTCATCAGTCTCATAAAAAATGAACTTTTGACAGATGGATGTGTTATGGAAATTGATTTTGACCATAAAAATGGTGTGGACCTTTCAAAGGACATTCTGAAAATTGCAGTGCTGGAACGTCATTTAAATACCGGTCATAAATGCATTGGATTTATTGCGGGAACCGGTTTAAAGAGAGGTGCCATCGCCTCTTCCGTATCCCACGATTCTCATAACCTGATCATAATCGGTACAAATGAGAGCGATATGGTAGTTGCCGGAAACAGAATCCGTGAATTGGGCGGCGGATGCATTGTTGTGGATCATGGCGAAATTCTTGCAGAAATGCCGCTGCCTCTTGCCGGATTGATGACAGACGTTCCGGCTCCGATAATTGCCGGGCAGAACGAAAAGCTGAGGGCTTGTGTACATCTTCTGGGTGCTCCTGAAGAAACAGAGCTGTTTATGACGATGGCTTTTGTCAGTCTTCCGGTCATACCACATCTTAAAATTACCACAAAAGGTCTTGTTGATGTGGACGCTCAAAAAATCATTCCGCTGCTTGCGGATGCAGAGAATTAAGAAGCGAAAAGATAGATTTGCCGGGCTTCCTGCCGCATACCCGGCAGCAAAAAAACTGCCATCAGGCTATGATTTGTCTGATGTCAGTTTTTTGCCTTA
>CAYRZL010000072.1:0-13107 GCA_964428795.1 uncultured Lachnospiraceae bacterium
TAAAGGATGCTTTTCCAATTGGCACATGGATAATATTTGTTTTGTCCAGTCTGTACTCAATCTTACCAGCTTTAATGTCCGCGATAGCTTTTGCAACGTCCATAGTAACTGTACCTGCTTTTGGGTTTGGCATTAAGCCCTTTGGTCCAAGGATACGGCCCAGACGACCAACAACGCCCATCATATCAGGTGTAGCAACTACAACGTCGAAATCCAACCATCCCTCGTTCTGGATCTTCGGAACCAATTCCTGTCCGCCTACAAAATCTGCTCCGGCTGCCTGAGCCTCGTCAAGTTTTGTACCTTTTGCAAAAACCAGAACTCTTACAGTCTTACCAGTTCCGTGCGGTAATACAACGGCACCACGGATCTGCTGTTCTGCATGACGTCCATCACAGCCTGTTCTGATATGAACCTCAACTGTCTCATCGAATTTAGCAGTTGCGTTCTGTTTTACCAGGCTGATCGCTTCATTTGTATCATACTGAACTGTTCTATCGATCTTTTTCGCTTTCTCGATATAATTTTTTCCTCTTTTCATTCTATAAACCTCCTTGTGGTGTTATCGGGAGAGGACCCTCCCACGACGTTCCATATGTGGTAGTCTTTTTTTATGCGATGTTTCTTGTGTATTACTCTTCTACGGTAACACCCATGCTTCGTGCAGTACCAGCGATCATGCTCATTGCTGCTTCCAGAGAACCGGCGTTCAGATCCGGCATTTTCAGCTCTGCGATTTCCTGAATCTGAGCTTTTGTGATTGTTGCAACTTTTGCTTTGTTTGGTGTTGCAGAACCGGATTTGATGCCGCAGGCTTTTTTGATCAGTACTGGTGCCGGCGGGGTTTTTGTAATGAAGCTGAAGCTTCTGTCTGTATATACGGTAATAACTACCGGGATGATCAGATCACCCTTATCAGCGGTTCTGGCGTTAAACTGTTTTGTGAACTCCATAATATTTACGCCATGCTGTCCAAGTGCAGGTCCGACTGGTGGAGCCGGAGTTGCCTTTCCGGCAGGGATCTGCAATTTTATATATCCTTCTACTTTTTTTGCCATTTGGATTGCCTCCTTTAACTTTTTCTGACTTCTGCGAAACCTATCTCAACTGGTATCTCGCGGCCGAACAATTCTACATTGATAGTAACGATCTGCTTTGCAGGATTCATGGACTGAATTACGCCGGCGGTATCTTTCCATACACCGCCGATGACTGTCACAGTGTCTCCCTCTTTGAAATCTACTACCACGTTCTCTGTCATGATTCCCAACGGTTTCATTTCAGCATCTGTGAGAGGTACGGGTTTTGATCCCGGTCCCACAAACCCGGTGACTCCTCTGGTATTTCGAACCACATACCAGGTATCGTCATTCATAACCATGTTAATAAGGACATAGCCGGGAAACATTTTTTTCTGTACCTGTTTTTTTGCCCCGTTCTTCAATTCTACAACATCCTGCATCGGTACTCTGACCTCAAGAATCTCATCCTGAAGGTGACGGTTTGCAATTGTTTTCTCAATGTTTGCCTTAACCTTATTCTCGTAACCGGAATAGGTATGAACTACATACCAGTTTGCTTCTGCCATAAAATCACCTATGCCTCCATTAAATATTTACCAGGAAATCAACTCCATTCTGAACCAGTAAATCCAGGATGGTGATGATGATTCCAAGTATCACCGATACCACGACCACCGCTACCGTCTGTCTTCCCATAGACTTTTTATCCGGCCATACAATTTTTGCAAACTCTGCTTTGAGTCCGTCAAACCATACAGATGGTGATGTTTTTTCTTTTTCGGTTTCTCCCATTTTCATCACTCCTTACTTGCAGGACCTGCCGCCGGCAGCTCCCTGCAGATGCATTGCAACTCTAAAAGCCGGATTATTTTGTTTCTTTGTGTGCTGTATGTTTTCTGCAAAATCTACAGTACTTATTGATTTCCATTCTTTCCGGATGAGTTTTCTTATCCTTTGTCAGGTTGTAATTACGCTGCTTGCATTCGGTACAAGCCAAAGTAATCTTTACGCGCACAACTGCCACCTCCGTTTTTCATTTTCTGTTTTTAGGCATAAAAAAAAGACCTACTTCCATCGCCAGTCTACTATAGCACAATGCAGAAATGACGTCAACACTTTTTTCTGACAAACTGCCCATCAAATTCAGGAATAAAGCTTTCTTCTGCTGTTTCTCCCTCCTGAATGAATCCATTTTCAATGCCAAGGTCAATAGCAAAATCCACCAGTGCCTCATATTCTTCTTCTAATACACGCCTGTTCAGCTCCGGATACTCTTTTTCAAGCCGCTCCCCTGCAGGGGTGAACTGGTTCATGATGCTGATATAAATGGAATCCCCATATCTTCTATATAAATAAGTGAGAACCTCCATAGAGTCTTTAAGCTGTCCCGGCAGCAATAAATGCCGCACTAATGTCCCTCTTTTCAGCAACTCTCCGTCAAATACCGCCCCTTTTGTCTGGCGCACCATTTCATCCAACGCAGCCTTTGCCACCTCCGGGTAGTCCGCCGCCCTTGAATAGCGTTCTGCAAGCGTCCTGTCCATATACTTAAAGTCCGGAAGGTAAATATCTACCAGCCCCTCCAGCCCCTTGAGCGCTTCCGCTTTTTCATAGCCGGAGGTATTATAAACCACCGGAATCGTCAGTCCGTTTCCTTTCGCTGTTTTTAAAGCCTCTACTACTATCGGTAAAAAATGCCCTGCTGTCACCAGATTGATGTTGGAAGCCTTTCTCTCCTGCTGTTCCAGAAAAATTTCCGAAAGCCGCTCCTGATCAAGCTTCCATCCTACGCTTCCGTTTGCAATGACCGCATTCTGACAGTAAACGCAGTGCAGCGGGCATCCGCTGAAAAAGACAGTTCCGGATCCATATGACCCGGTGATGCATGGTTCCTCCCACATATGAAGGGAAACCTTTGCCACCCGTATATCCGCACTCTCGCCGCAGTATCCCCGTTCTCCCCGAATCCGGTTCACACCGCATTCTCTCGGGCAAAGCCGACATTTACTCATATCAAATATATCACACATATCTTTGCACCACCACGCTCAGTCGACCTTTCTTTGTCTCCCGCTCACCGCCGGAATAAATAAACTTTCCCAGCCCCCGCACGGATACGATATCTCCGTTTTTCAGTGTACCGCTGTTATTTTCACACAGCCTTCCGTTGACTGCAATTTTCTGTGCCCGAAACAGATCCAGACTTTGTGTTCTGGACAGATGATAGAGCTTCGCCACAATGCTGTCACACCGGTTGGAGCTGATGTTAAGTCTCACCTCTTCCAGCGTAGGCTTCACCGCCTCCGGCGTCTCCTGTGCAATACTGCACCGCACATTTGTATGCTTTACCTTATCCAGATGCTCCGCAATGTATTCTGCTATCTGCTCCATGCAAAAAATGTAACCGCAGTTATCTTTGATCAAAATATCACCCAGCATACTCCGCTCGATTCCCAGATTCATCAGCGCCCCAAGGAAATCCCGGTGACTCAGATCATCTGCGAATTTGCGCACCAGCGGTTCCGCTGCCACGCAGGCAACGGGGTAGGGCATCTCATAACCTGTCGTTTCCTCCGAGCCAAAGCGAAGAATATTCCGCTCGCTCCCTTCATATCCCCCGTAGAGAGCGGCAGATGCATAGGAAAGCTCCGCGTGCATCTGCCAATAGATATTCTGTTCAGCCGGATTCAAAAAACCTGTATATGTATAACGGTTCCCGCTAAAGCTGCGCTCTGCCAGATCCAAAAATCTGCGGCGCAGCAAATCATCCTCTTTCATCCCTTATCCTTTTCCCGAATCACCGGTATTGCCGCCTGTTCAATGGCAAGACCCTGTTTATAAAATTTCATAAATTCCTCGTATCCCTGCGCCATAACAGCGTCCGGAGAAATGGATACCACATCTGCCTCGCCAAACACAACCTCATTCAGATAATCCTCCAGACTGCAAAAAGAGGACTGATCCAGATATGCCGCAAGCAATGCGATACCCCATGCGCCGCCTTCACCCGCGGTCGACATAACCTCCACCGGAACACCGATCGCTGCCGCCAATATGCTCTGTGCCACACCTGCTGTCTTAAAAATACCGCCATGACCCAGGATTTTTTCGACCTGCACGCCTTCTTCCCTGATCAGCAGATCCATACCCATCTTCATGGCGCCAAAACAGGTGTACAAATGAACCTTCATAAAGTTTGCCAGATTAAATTTCGCATTTGCCGGATGCAGAAACATCGGGCATCCCTCATTTAAGCCCACGCCATGCTCACCGGAGTAGAAGCAATAGGAAAGCAGCCCACCGCAATCCGGATCGCCCTCCAGCGCTTTTTCAAATAATTTTCCGTACAATTCCTCCGGTTCCGGTTCCACTCCGAAAAGCTTCAGATTTTCAGCCAGCAAAGATACCCATGCATTGATATCAGAAGTACAGTTGTTTGAATGAGCCATCGCCACCAGAGCACCGGTAGGAGTGGTCACCATATCAAGCTGCGGATATACTTTGGAAAGTTCCTTTTCCAGAACCACCATGGCAAAAGCAGATGTACCCGCCGATACATTTCCGGTCTTTTTCGCCACACTGTTGGTCGCCACCATACCTGTACCTGCATCTCCCTCCGGCGGACACATTCTGCATCCTGCCTGCAAAGTTCCGGAAGGATCGAGCAGCGCAGCTCCCTCGGCGCTCATGACCCCTGCCTGCCGTCCCGCGCTCAAAACCTCCGGCAAAATCTCTTCCAGCTCCCACGGGTAATTCTTATCTTTAATCAGAAGATTAAACTGCCGGATCATATGCTCGTTGAAGGCTTTTTTCTCTGTATCAATAGGGAACATGCCGGATGCTTCGCCTACGCCAAGCACCTTCTCCCCCGTCAGCTTCCAATGTACATATCCTGCCAGGGTCGTCAGATAGGCGATATCCTTTACATGATCCTCCCCGTTCAAAACAGCCTGATAGAGATGCGCAATGCTCCAACGCTGAGGAATGTTATAGGCAAACAGTTCTGTCAGCTTCTCTGCCGCCTCGCCTGTAATATTGTTTCTCCATGTACGGAACGGAACCAACTGATTTCCTTCCCGGTCAAAAGCCATATATCCATGCATCATGGCGCTGACACCCATACCTGCCAGTTTTGTCAGCCTGCATCCGCAGTTTTTCTCTATATGATCCGTCAGATCCTTATAGCACATCCGGATTCCGTTCCAGACTTCCTCCAGACTGTAGGTCCAGATTCCATTCACCAGATGATTTTCCCATCCAAAACCACCACTTTCCAGCACAGTTCCCTTACAGTCCACCAATACCGCTTTGATCCGGGTGGAGCCAAGCTCTATACCTAGGTAAGCCTGTCCTGATGTAATGATTTCTTTTTTCCGCTGCATATCGCGCCTCCTGTTTTTATTTTAATCGTTTTTCCATTGCATCTACTACCGTCTGCAGTACCTTGATGCGGGCATAATATTTGGAATTTCCCTCCACAATAGTCCACGGTGCATAGGTAGTAGAGGTGCGTACCAGCATCTCGTCCACCGCCTTCTCATAAATATCCCATTTTTCCCGGTTACGCCAATCCTCATCCGTGATCTTCCACTGTTTTTCCGGATTTTCCATGCGCTCTTTAAATCTGCGTTCCTGTTCATCCTTATCGATCTGCATCCAGAATTTCAGCACCAGCGCGCCATGCTCATACAACTGTTTTTCCATATCATTGATTTCCTGATACGCCCGCTGCCATTCTGCGTCCGTACAGAATCCCTCGATACGCTCTACCATCACACGTCCGTACCAGGTCCGGTCAAAAATACCGATATGCCCGTCCTTCGGCATACTCTTCCAGAAACGCCACAGGTAATGATGCACTTTTTCAATATCGTTCGGCGATGCAGTGGGATGCACCTGATAACCCCGGGGATCCATATGCTCTGTCAGACGTTTGATAGCGCCGCCCTTTCCGCCTGCATCCCAGCCCTCAAAACCGATCACAACCGGGATACGTCTGCGGTAAAATTCCCCGTGCAGCTCACCGATCCGTTTCTGCAAAGCAGATAACCTCTCTTTATATTCTGCTTTCTCAAGGGTCAGAGAAAGGTCCACATTTAACAGGCTGGATGTCCGAAGCACATCATCCTGCAAGCCAGCTCCATCACAGATCTGCTCTGTCTGAGCCACATTCCTCGCCGCATTTGCCCTCTTTAACGCACTGCGCAGTGCATTTATAACCGCAGTATATATTTTGACAGTGGCAAACTCTCTGTCCACGGACTCTACCAGCGTCCAGGGTGCATAATCCGTATCTGTGTGTTCCAGCATCTCATCATTCATCTGTTTGTAAGCATCAAATTTTTCATTGCGCTTTATATCCTCTTTTGTCACACGCCATGCGCTGGATCTCGCCTCCATCAGCTTTTTAAAACGCTTCTTCTGTTCCTTCCGGTCTATGCACAGGAACAATTTGATTATAACCGTACCATCCGTGGTAAGCTGCTGCTCAAAGGTATTGATCTGCCTGAACGCCGCGCCAAGCTCGCCCTCCGGCGTCACTTTTTCAAAACGATCTAAGAGAACCTTCCTATACCAGCTTCTGTCAAATATGGCAATGTGGCCTTTTTCCGGCGTTTTTGTCCAAAATCTCCACAAAAACGGATGCATCCTCTCCTCCTGTGTCTCTTTTCCGACAGAATACACGGAAAAACCACGGGGATCCAACGCCTGGATCAGTTTGCTGATCTGATATCCCTTTCCGGCCGCACCGAAGCCCTCAAACACAATCATCACCGGAATATTCGCTTTTTTGCAGTCACGCTGAAGCTTCCCCAGCTCAGGCGCCAGCGTCTGCATACGCTCCTTAAACTCCTTTTTCGACATTTTTTTCGTAAGATCAATTTGTTCCAGCATGTAAAAACCTCCTTTACCTGTTCTGAATATATGCTTTTAAGAACGCATATATTTCAGATTCCACCGGCGGGCATCCCGCCAGAGTATGTTCAAACAACCTTGTACAGTTTCCTACACCGAGAACGCCCCCGCATCCCCGATAGCCCTGCCCGATACATATTTTATCCTGCAGACCGCTCAGCAATCCCTCCTGATCTAATTGTTCCAGAGCGGGCATCAAATATGCATAACATGCGCTGCAGGACTCCACCTCCTCCACATTGTCGGACAGCTTTGTCACCAGATCCGTCACCGGCATCCGGGGCTTCTTATCATAGTTCTGCAAAATACGGACTTTTGTCTGTGACAGATCCGAGCTTCCGACACCAAGCTTCTGCGCCTTTGCGATATAGCCGACTTCCGCCGGGGTATGACCTAACAGCTCACACCCATAGGCATCGCAGAGAACCGGGTCGATTGCTGCATACATGCGGTTTGTCACAAAAGGATGCCCCCCATCCTCAAAATTCGGATCCCCGCATATACTGTCCACCAATATAAAATCCTGCCTTATGCCCACATTCAGATGTGCGATGGGATCGTGCAGCCCAAGCGTGTGAAATCTGCGCTTTTCCGTATTCGGAATCAACCCCTTCATATTTTTCAGGGCACAGGTCACTACCGTCTGGCAATGTCCTTTCAGCACCGGCACATTGATGAGAAAATCGATATTTTTTACGCTTTCGCAGATTGAAATATCCATGCCGCTGCATTCTGTCATCACGCCCGCTTCTGCCTGTGTATCGATCAACGGGACCTTATAAGTCCGGCTGATGTCCTCATATCCGCAAGCGGCAAACGCCTCTTTTGTCCTGCCTCCCACCCAGGAGCCTTCCATAATCACCAGGCGGTCAAACCCCCGCTCCTGCAAATATTCAATAATTCCGGCTACCACCTGCGGATGTGTGGTGGCTCCATCCTCCGCCGGACAGGCATCCAGTACGTTTGGTTTTATTCCGATCCTCCTGTCCGGGTCACCGATATGCTGTTCAATTTCTGCAGACAGAAGAAGGTCCTTTGCCATCTGTTTGTAATTCGTTCCGTATGTCACAATAATCTCATTTTTTTTCATGTGACCATTATAACATACTGTCCATTGGTTTTAAAGGAAATTACATCCTTTATATATAAAAAACGGACAGCTTACTCGCTGTCCGAATCCAATAGTTTCAATAATTCTTCTCTCTCCTCCTTGGTCATATATGTTCTTCCTGTCTCCCATATATGCGGAGACAGCTCTCTTATATCACCCATGACCACCCCCGCCATAAGCACTGCAGCCATTCCGATGATAATCAGTACCAGTAATAAATACCCCAAAAAGCCCTCCATAGCATCATTTGAGACTGCATAAACTCCAACCACAAATGCCGCAGCATATGATATGACTGATATTGTAAACATTATTTTCCGGGGCTTTTCCATCCGTTTTCTCATTTCAACCGCTCCTTTTTCGTTTTTACTCTTAGTATAACTAATTTTTTCGGTTTTCTCCATTTTAACGGAAATTCCGTTAATGGTCAATACTAGTACGGATAGAAACTTTATTTATGCCTACTATTTATTTTTCTTTCCCATCTTTGCAAATATCAATGCGCAGATTCCGAATGCAACCATCAGGGCGATAATTCCGATCATCCATCCCTGGGTTGTTGTAAGAGCTAACAGCATATGCATTTTCCTCCTTTTCAATCGTCCTTTTCTGCTTCTTTAAACAGTTTTCCGATAAAAAATCCCGCAACCGTGATGCCAAATACCATGGCGACGCTTTCCAAAACAATATGAGCTACCATGTCTTATGCCTCCTTTTTACATTGAAGAAAACCTCCAGCGGAGCTTTTCTTCAGATACTCAGTAACTAACAAGCCTTCTGTTCTTCCTTTGACAGTCTGAAATATCCGGGCTTTGTCCCCGGAATCACCGCTGTCAGAATAATACCAAGCGCTACAGAAATAATTGTGCACAGATATACCTGATGGAAGTTTGCCATGCCAAGCTTATCCTGCAGGCCGCATGTGATCCAAACCACATTTGCAATCCAGGATATGATACATGTAATGATCGCTGCCTTTGTATTGCGTTTCCAGCAAAGACCGATCACCAGCATCACAAACATCGGAACACCCCATGTAAAGATCCAGTTAATCGTAGTAACAACGGTCGGCTGGAAATTACTGAGCACGATTGCCAGCACACCGACGATTAAGATCATAATACGCATCACAACCGTCTTCTCCTTCTCCGTCGCTTCCGGCTTGTACAGACCGCCGTAAAGGTCATATGCAAGAATTGTAGCCGGGCACAGCGAAGTCATCGCAAAAGTGGACAACAGGGCGCCAAGGAAAGATGCGCAGATCAGAGCCACCACCCAATGCGGCAGGATGTCCAGTAACATCGCAGGCGTCATCATCATCGCACTGTTTCCCGCAATTACATAATAACCAAGCGCCAATGCCGCCATACCAAGCAGAGCCGGAATAATACAGAAGCATCCGTTCACCGGACCTGCCAGCCAGATAGATTTCTTAACAGATTTTACATCTTTTGCAGCGATACATGTCTGAAGTCCCATCTGGGAAACTCCCTGGAACATGGATGTACAGAAAATCGTCGGAATTGCAAAACCGATGATCAGATCTTTGTTTCCGAAAATATCCAGCATCCACGCCTGTCCGCTGTTTGTCAGATTTGTCGCCACATCTTCCCATCCGTTCCCCGGCAGGTAGACAAACATGGCGATCAAAGCGATGATCAGAGCCGCATACATAAAGACTGCATTGATCATATTCAGCCAGGAAACTTCTTTCATACCTGCAAGCAGTACATAGAGGATACCAAACACACCGCCTACCACCGCACCGATCGTATAGGACCATCCGGTACATGCCACGAAGGTTACCGCGATACACTGTGTCTCCAGACACAGGCAACCGAATACGAGCGGTCCCATCACACAGGCAGTGAGGATTCTCATTTTCTTGCCATACAGTTTTCCGAACAGATCCGGCACCGTATTCGTACCGATCTTTCTCACCCACGGTCCGGTGATCTGCGTGATCACGATCATCATAACGGTACACGCGATACCAAACCATGCTGCGATCGAACCCATCTCATACGCATTCTCACAGGTTCCCCAGATGTGCGCACTTCCAAGCATGGTCAGCGCCAGCGTAACGCCTACCTCTACGGTACCGAGCCCTTTTCCGGCAAGCGCAAAATTTCCTTCTCCGTTAGCCTCCTTCTTATTCCTTCGTGAAATAATTGCGCCTACACCCACAATCGTCACGATCTCATAAATGATAACAAACGCCAAAACACCCCAATTCATAAACTCATCATCCTTTCTTAATTGTACTGTGTCCCTCGTTGCATTCATTATAGCTTTTGGTATACCAGCTGTATAATTCTCGATTTTCATGTTGTCATACATTTTTGTAATGGTTGTGATAACCGTCTTTTATCTTTTCAGAACAAATGCTGAAAAGGAGCCGAAAATAACGTTTTTTACGTTATTTTCGGCTCCTTTTTTCGTTTTTACTATTTTTTAATGCGATTTTGGAATGGTATTATGCATTTTTGGAATATCTTATTAATGCTGCAGTTGATTTTATGATTTTATGATTTTATGCTTTTACATTCAGGAAATTCTTCTTAAAAATTTCCTTCATCGGGTTGTAATTGTCCACATTCCATGCCAGTGTCAGGCTTGGGTCACTGATCTGATCCACGTCCAGAAAACGCACCGTAGAATTTTTGTACAGGCTGTTTCTTGTATCCAGCACACAAACGCCCACTCCGGCTTCTACCCACAGCATCTCCTCCTGCAGGGAGGAAGCAAATTTCACCTTCGGTGTGAATCCGCTGCTTTTGCATGCATCCAGAATCAGCTTAGGAGACATTTCCGAATCCTCGGTAGACACCATCATAATCGTATCATCCTTAAAATCTGACAGCTTAACATACTTTGCATTGGCAAGCCGGTGATCCTTATGCACCACAATATGATCCCTTGTTTTTTCAATGACCTCAAACTGAATCTTATCCCTTCCCTCTACATCAAATAGAAGCGTGATAATCATATCCAGTTCGCTGCTGTAAAGCTTCTCGATCAGAGCATTAAAGCTGTAATTTCGCAGATTGACCTTTACCTGGGGATAAAACTGGTCAAAATGCCGCAGCACTCCCGGAAACAGATCCCCTACATATGCTCCCTCCAAAATACCTATATTCAGCTCGCCGCTTAAGCCCGCAAAGCTGTTTGCCGCCTTTGCGATCGCCAGATTATAATCATTATAGATCCGCTCAAATTCCTCCAGAAGCACCATACCGGCGGGTGTCAGCTTTACTGAACGGTTGTTTCTCACAAAGAGCTGCATATTTAACTCCATTTCCATAGACGCAATCTGACGGGACAATGCCGGCTGAGTGATAAACAGCTTATCCGCCGCCTTTGTAAAATTCAGACATTTTGCTGCCATAATAAAATATTTCATCTGCGTTATATTCATATAGCAAACACTTCTCCTCCTCTTTTAAAGTAAGCATATCACAACCCGATTTTCATATCAAGGGAAACACCACAGGGTGACCTCCTCTTCAGGAAGTCACCCTGTCAGACATTTTCCTATTTTTGAGGGTGGGTATTTAAAAAGTTGTGCGCAGCCTCACACATTGCTTTTACATTTTCCGGTTTTGCATCAGACGGAATATCGCATCCGGTAGCAATGATGCATCCCCATGGTCCGATATCCTCCAGCAGTTTTGTAACATAATCTGCCACTTCCTCCGTGGTTCCAAAGGTCATCAGCTCGCAGGGAACATCTCCCAGAATACAAACATTCGGTCCGAGAACCTCTCTTGCTTTACGGATATCAGTTTTGGAATCCAGAGCCAAAACATATGTTTTTTCCTCAAGACGTTTAAATTTATCAAGAATCAAAGTCCAGTTTGAATCCAGATGGAATATCGGAATCACATTCATCTCGATACACAGATCATAATATGCCTTGAAGGAGGGCCATACAAACTCATCAAACATATTCGGGGACACCAGATCCGGACCTGTTCTCCATCCCCCGATCCATACTCCCGTCGCATGGGTATCTATCATCTGCTGACGATATGCCTTCAGATTGTTCTCTAATACCATATCAAAAATCTCATGCATCAGCTCCGGCTCCTCCATCAGATCATCCATAAAGAAGCTTTCCAGAGAACGTCCCCCACAGAAATACTCGAAAGGTGTGATCATCAGGAAATCGCAAATACACGGGATCCCGGCATCATAAAATCTCTGGTATGCTTTTGGATTTGCCTCAAAAAATGGTTTCAGGTTTTCCCAGTTGTTATTGCATTTCTCCGCAATAAATTTTTTCTGCCATGCATCCCATCCCATTTTCTTAATATCTTCATATTCCTCGAACTGCATATTCTCGCACTCGACGATCTGCCACATCTCATCATCTCCAAGATCGACGCCCGGCAGCGCGGTCCTGGAAAGCCACTGCGTACCCAGCAGATAAGGTGAAAAGATTACGCTCTGTGTAGAATCTGCATCCAGGCTGGTCAGCTCCTCAAGGTTTGCGGTGCATGCCTTATCAAAATCTGTGATGTATTCCTTCATCAATACCTTCCTGCTCCTTGCATAATATGCGTTTCCGCACGGCGATACCGGAACGCGGTCTACCGGTTCACAGCGCACCGCTTTTCTTATACGCTCCAGATTTTCTTCATATTTTCCCATTTTTTTCCTCCTGTCCGTCTTAAATGATAAAATTCTATGCTTCATCTTACTGATTTTAAGTATAAGAGAACAGGCGTTGGCTGTAAAATGAATTGTTCCGATTTCATCATACAATTTGGTTATGACAAGATAAATACATATTTAAGTCTCACAGTCCGATTATAACGGAATACTAATATGCTGTTTTACAGATCCATGATCATAACTCCTTTTTTATTTTCCACATAAGATACCATAGTCGCCTGATTCGTAACAAGCGAAATCCTGGGGCGGAATCCATATTCCTCACATAAATGATATACATTTTCTTTCTGGTGAACAAGTGTTTCCCCATCTATGGTGATAAAGGCTTCATTTTCAAAATCCCTGAGCGACAACTTATCAGGATTCTGTTCAAATAACTCT
>CAYRZL010000073.1:0-12994 GCA_964428795.1 uncultured Lachnospiraceae bacterium
GCCGGTGGTCTTGGATTCAGAGGTTCAAGGAAATCTACTCCTTATGCTGCACAGATGGCAGCAGAGACTGCTACAAAGGCAGCACTTATTCACGGTTTGAAAACAGTTGACGTTTTTGTAAAAGGACCGGGTTCAGGAAGAGAAGCAGCAATTCGTGCACTCTCCGCAAACGGTCTCGAAGTAACAAGTATTACTGATGTTACTCCGGTTCCGCACAATGGATGCCGCCCACCAAAACGCAGAAGAGTTTAATTAGGAGGTAGTCTAAGATGGCAGTAAATAGAGTTCCTGTACTGAAAAGATGCAGATCACTTGGCTTAGATCCAGTATATTTGGGAATTGATAAAAAATCCAACAGACAGCTGAAAAGAGCAAACAGAAAAGTATCTGAGTATGGTCTTCAGCTGAGAGAGAAACAGAAAGCAAAATTCATCTACGGTGTTCTGGAGAAACCTTTCCATAACTATTATGAGAAAGCTGACCGCATGAAAGGTATGACAGGTACAAACCTGATGATCCTTCTGGAGTCCAGACTTGACAACGTAGTGTTCCGCCTTGGTCTTGCAAGAACGAGAAAAGAGGCTCGTCAGATCGTTGACCACAAACATGTGCTGGTAAACGGAAAACAGGTAAACATTCCTTCTTACTTGATCAAAGTCGGCGATACGATTGAAATTAAAGAGAAATGCAAAGGATCTCAGAGATACAAAGATATTCTCGAGGTTACAGCAGGCAGACTGGTGCCGGAATGGCTTGAGGCTGATCAGGAGAACCTGAGAGGCGTTGTAAAAGAGCTTCCGACCAGAGAAGCTATTGATGTACCGGTAGATGAGATGCTTATCGTCGAGTTGTACTCCAAGTAATCAATATAAGCAATAGAGTGACATGTCATAATGGACGCACAAAGTTTTTTGTGCGTTCATCAAATAAAAAAGGAGGACTACGTAGTGTTCGATTTCGAAAAACCGAGAATTGAGATTGCTGAAATTTCAGAAGACAAAAAGTATGGCAGATTTGTCGTTGAACCGCTCGAAAGAGGCTATGGTACTACTCTTGGTAATTCCTTAAGAAGAATCATGCTTTCTTCATTACCAGGCGCAGCAGTTAGCCAGGTTAAAATTGACGGCGTGTTGCATGAGTTCAGTTCTATCCCAGGCGTAAAAGAAGATGTAACTGAGATCATCATGAACATTAAGAATCTGGCATTAAAGAATACCAGTCCAACAAACGAATCTAAAGTTGCTTACATTGAATTTGAAGGCGAGGGCGTTGTTACCGCTGCGGACATTCAGGTAGATCCGGATATTGAAATTTTAAATCCTGAGCTGGTTATCGCTACCCTGAATGGCGGAGCAGATTCCAAGCTTTATATGGAACTGACTATCACAAAAGGAAGAGGATATGTCAGCGCTGATAAGAACAAGAGTGAGGATACTCCTATCGGTGTGATCGCAATTGATTCGATCTATACGCCGGTAGAGCGTGTAAACCTTACGATTGAGAATACTCGTGTTGGTCAGATCACTGATTTTGACAAACTGACACTGGACGTTTACACAAACGGAACACTGGAGCCGGATGAGGCTGTAAGTCTTGCGGCAAAAGTCCTCAGCGAGCATTTAAGTCTCTTTATTGATCTGTCTGAGAATGCAAAGACAGCAGAGGTTATGATTGAGAAGGAGGACAATGCAAAAGAGAAGGTTCTGGAGATGAACATAGATGAGCTGGAGCTGTCTGTACGTTCTTACAACTGTCTGAAACGTGCCGGCATCAATACAGTGGAGGAATTGACCAACAAAACTCCGGAGGATATGATGAAGGTTCGTAACCTGGGACGCAAGTCTCTGGAAGAAGTATTGGCAAAATTGAAAGAATTAGGATTGCAGCTGAATCCGGGAGAGGAATAAAATTCCGGTCAATTCAGAGAGAATCTTAATATAACTCAGATTGGCAGAAGCGGTAAGACCAAAAGGCACGCAATGTGTCAGTTTTTGAGTTGCCATGCATCCGAAGGAAAGCTTCGGTGGCGAAATAAAAAAAGTTGTCCGTAAGGACAGGCGTTTGGCAAGTAAGACCGCAGGCGTTGCCGGATGTACCACAATATGGAGGAAAGAAACATGGCAAAATATCGTAAATTAGGAAAAACGTCCGACCAGAGAAAAGCTCTGATCAGAAATCAGGTGACAGCTTTGCTGTACAACGGAAGAATTATCACAACAGAGGCAAGAGCAAAAGAAGTTCGCAAAGCTGCTGAGAAATTGATCGCATTGGCTGTAAGAGAGCAGGATAACTTTGAGGAAGTAAAGGTTATGGCTAAGGTTGCCCGCAAGGATGCTGATGGTAAGAGAATAAAAGAGGTTGTAGACGGAAAGAAAGTTACCGTATATGACGAAGTTGAAAAAACGATCAAAAAAGATCTTCCATCCCGTCTCCATGCAAGACGACAGATGCTGAAAGTTCTTTATCCTGTAAAAGAGGTTCCGACCGCTGCAGCAGGCAAAAAGAAAAACACAAAACAGGTTGACCTGGTAAACAAGCTGTTTACAGAGATCGCTCCGAAGTATACAAACCGCAATGGCGGTTATACAAGAATCATCAAGATCGGTCAGCGTAAAGGTGACGGAGCTCTGGAAGTTGTTCTTGAGTTGGTATAATAATGAGATAACATATTTTGTGAATAAAGGGACATGATGCAGGGTCATGTCTCTTTTTTTTCGTCATAGGCTTTTCAGAATGCAGATTATGAGTTAAAATATAATGGATTGTGAGATATATAGTAGTATTGAGGTGTTTTATGAATAAGCGGGCATTGCGCATTTTAGAATACGATAAGATTATTAAAAAATTGACAGAATTGGCAGGTTCTCCGGGGGGAAAGCGTCTCTGTGAGCAGTTGGAACCTATGACGGATTTAGAAGAGATCGAGCTTGCCCAGCAGCAGACTGCAGATGCACTGACCCGCATCTATCAGAAGGGAAGCATTTTCTTTGGCGGATTAAGTGATCCGGGAGCGTCTTTAAAACGATTGGAGATCGGAGGAACCCTCAGTACCGAGGAACTGCTGCATATTTGCACCATTCTTGAGATTGCAAAACGGGTAAAAGCCTTTTCCAGAAATGAAAGAACGGATTTACCAAAGGATTCTCTGGATGAAATGTTTGCAGGTATCGAACCGTTGACTCCGCTGCTGGAGGAAATCAGACGTTGTATTATCTCTGAGGATGAGATTGCGGACGATGCCAGTACAAGGTTAAAGAGCATAAGACGTTCCATCGGATTGATGAATGATCGTATCCGCGGTCAGATGAATCAGATGCTGAGTAATACGAATACGAGAAATCAGCTTCAGGATGCGGTGGTGACTATGCGCGGGGACAGATACTGTCTGCCGGTGAAGGCAGAGCATAAGGCGCATTTCCCGGGAATGATTCATGACCAGTCCTCCTCCGGTTCCACCATTTTTATTGAGCCGATGGCAGTGGTGAAGCTGAATAATGACCTGAGAGAATTGTATTTGAAGGAAAAAGAGGAGATTGCCCGTATTCTGGCAGAGCTTAGCAATATAGCTTCTGGGTATGCTCCTTATATTGCGGATGATTTTAAGATTTTGACGCAGCTTGATTTTATTTTTGCAAGAGGAATGCTGGCAAAACAGATGAATGGAATGCGGCCGGTCTTTAATACAGAAGGGCGGATTCACATCCGCCAGGGACGTCATCCCCTGTTGAACCCGAAAAAGGTTGTTCCTATCGATCTGAAGCTGGGGGAGGAATTTACGCTTCTGGTAGTGACCGGACCAAATACGGGCGGTAAGACCGTGTCTTTAAAGACCGCGGGTTTGTTTACACTTATGGGACAGGCAGGACTTCATATTCCGGCAGCAGACAGAAGCCAGCTGGCGATATTCGGAGATGTATATGCGGATATCGGGGATGAACAGAGCATTGAGCAGAGCCTGAGCACGTTCTCTTCCCATATGACGAATATCGTATCTATTCTGAAGGAGGCAGGCACAGATTCTCTGGTTTTGCTTGATGAGTTATGTGCAGGTACTGATCCGACGGAGGGAGCTGCTCTGGCAATATCAATTCTGGATCGGCTTCACCGGAGAGGGGTGCGGACTATGGCGACGACCCATTACAGTGAGATCAAGCTGTACGCTCTTTCCACAGAGGGTGTGGAGAATGCATGCTGCGAGTTTGACGTGGAGACGCTGAGCCCGACGTACCGCCTACTTATCGGTATTCCGGGAAAAAGTAATGCGTTTGCCATTTCCTCCAAACTTGGATTGCCGGGATACGTCATTGATGATGCGAAAAGCAGGTTATCCCGGGAGTCTGAGGATTTTGAGGATGTACTTGCCGGATTGGAAGAACAGCGGGTCATGATTGAAAATGAAAGACTTCAGATTCAAAAGAACCGGCAGGAAATCGAACAGTTAAAGCAGCGTCTTGCAGGCAAGGAAGAGAAACTGGAGGCAAGACGGGAGCGCATTATCAGCGAGGCAAACGAAGAGGCGTATCACATATTAAAGGACGCGAAAGATGTAGCGGATGAGACAATACGCAATTTCCATAAATTCGGTAAGGAATCCATCAATGCGGCAGCTATGGAGCAGGAGCGCGAGAAGGTGCGCAAGCGAATGAAAGACGCCCAGCAGAAGAAGGGAATTCAGCAGAAGGAAGCGCAGGTAAATCATAAGGTTCCGAAGAAATTGCGGATTGGTGATTCTGTAAAGGTGCTGACGATGAATCTGACGGGTACGGTGCATACACTTCCAAATGCAAAGGGAGATTTGTATGTGCAAATGGGCATATTGCGGTCTCTGGTAAATATCAGGGATCTGGTTCTGATCGAGGATGAAAATCCGATTCAGAGTCGTCATCCAAAGACTGGTGCAGGAAAGCTTAAGATGTCAAAGACGATGAGCGTATCACCGGAGATCAATCTGATCGGAAAAACCGTGGATGAGGCAATGGCAGAGTTGGATAAGTATTTGGATGATGCGTATCTGGCGCATTTGTCCACGGTACGGATTGTCCATGGAAAAGGAACAGGCGCATTGAGAAAAGCGGTACAGGGGCACTTAAAACGCCTGAAATACATCAAAGAGTTCCATTTGGGAGAATTTGGAGAAGGGGATGCAGGAGTGACGATTGCAACGTTTAAGTAAAAGAAAGCAGGATAAATTATGTCAGTAAAACAGAAAATTTTAATTGTAGATGATGATGCGAGTATCGCAGAACTGATTTCATTGTATTTATTGAAAGAATGTTTTGATACGAGAATCGCGGAGGACGGGATACAGGCGCTGAAGGCATTTGAGGAATATCAGCCGAATCTGATTTTGTTGGATCTGATGCTGCCGGGGATTGACGGATATCAGGTGTGTCGGGAGATCCGGACAAAATCTAATGTGCCGATCATCATGTTGTCCGCAAAAGGAGAAGTATTTGATAAGGTACTTGGGCTTGAGATGGGGGCAGACGATTATATCATCAAGCCATTTGATTCCAAGGAGCTGGTTGCCAGAGTAAAGGCGGTATTGCGTCGTTATCAGCCGATACAGGAAGCTGCCGCTGCGGCAGATATCAAGTGTGTGGAATACCCGGATCTGGTGGTGAATCAGACCAATTATTCGGTGCTCTATTATGGAAACCCGGTGGATATGCCGCCAAAGGAGCTGGAGCTTTTGTATTTCCTTGCGGCGTCACCGAATCAGGTGTTTACCAGAGAACAATTATTGGATAATATATGGGGATATGAGTACATAGGAGATACCAGAACTGTGGATGTACATGTGAAGCGTCTCCGTGAAAAGATCAAAGATCATCCGAAGTGGGGGCTGGCTACCGTTTGGGGCATTGGTTACAAATTTGAAGTAAGGTAATATGAGAAGAACGTTATATATAAAAATTGTACTGGGATATATTATTTTTGGAATTGCTGCGTTTGTCATCGTTGCAAATTTTGTATCCCGTTATAATCAGAAGTATCTGGAACGAAAGACAGCGTCTGATCTGTACAAGGAGGCGGCGTTGATTGCGGATAATTATGCGGACAGCTATTTCTCTACAAATTTAACGCTGCAGCAGTTCCATCAGCAGCTATATATATTGGGAACTTATCTGAATGGGGACATTCTGGTAGTGAATCCGGAGGGAGAGATTCTGGTGGATTCCAGGGAGGAAACGGACCCGGATCATCTGGAAAAAATTGACGGATTTGACATTATGAAGTTCGGAAGCTCCTACTATGCAAAGGGGACGTTGTTCGGATATTATGACAGTACAAGGATGAGTGTGTATGCGTCGGTAACAAACAATTATCGGCTGCGGGGATATGTCATCATCAATGTTCCGCTTACTAATATCAGTGTCATGCAGAACGGATTACTGAACGGGATTTATTTGTCATTATTGATATTCTTTTGTCTGTCGCTCCTTGTGCTGGTGATCTTTACCTTGAACGTGTATCGACCCATAAACAAGATTATAAAGGCTGCTGTGGAGTACAATCTGGGTAACTATGAAAAAAAGCTGGTTTTGCATCGCCGGGATGAAATCGGGTATATCGGAGCCACAATGGGCTACATGGCAAATGAGTTAAATACCCTGGAGGAGGATCAGCGGAAATTTATTTCCAATATATCACATGATTTCCGGTCTCCGCTGACATCCATCGGTGGTTATGCTCAGGCTATGGCAGATGGAACCATTCCGGTGGAAATGCAGGAAAAATATCTGAATGTCATTGTATTTGAGACACAGCGGCTGGAAAAGCTTACTCAGAGTCTGCTGGATCTGAATAAATTTGGTTCCAAGGGGATGTATATGGATATGAGCCATTTTGACATCAACCGAACGATTCGCAGAACGGTACAGACTTTTGAGGGCGTCAGCAGAGAACGTCAGATTTCGTTTGAGTTGATTTTCAGCGGACAGGAATTATATGTATATGCGGATGCAGGGAAAATTGACCGTGTAATCCATAATCTCATCGATAACGCGGTAAAATTCAGTCATCCGGGCGGAACGATTCAGATAGAAACGACGGAGCGCAAGGAGAAAGCATATGTATCTGTGAAGGATGCCGGAATCGGTATTCCAAAGGATAGTATCAAAAAGATATGGGATCGGTTTTATAAGACGGATCTGTCCAGAGGTAAAGATAAAAAAGGAACCGGTCTTGGGCTGTCTATTGTAAAAGAGATCATAACTGCTCATAAGGAAAATATAGATGTCATCAGTACGGAGGGTGTGGGAACAGAGTTTATTTTTACCCTTCCGCTGGGACAGAAACAGGAGGATAGCTAATTATGGAAATGACAAAGAAGGATTTTATGAAGCTTCAGAATGGAAGTGATATCCGCGGGATTGCCTGCGAGGGTATCGAAGGGGAACACACGAATCTGACGAGAGAAGCAGCCTATACCATTGGTCAGGCGTTTGCAGTGTGGCTTATGGAAAAGCATGATCTGCAGCCGGATCGCTGTCTGGTTGGTGTGGGCACAGATTCCAGAATCACGGGTCCTTCCTTGAAAAAACAGTTGATTCAGGGGATGCTCTCAAAAGGCATCTGTGTGGCAGATTGCGGTATGGCATCTACACCGGCCATGTTTATGTCCATTGTTTACCCTGAAACACGTTATGATGGCTCTGTTATGATTACAGCAAGTCATCTGCCATTTAACAGAAACGGTTTTAAGTTTTTTGACGTGGATGGCGGTCTGGAGCATGATGATATTACGAGAATATTGGAAATAGCAGCAGACCTTTCGGAGCATGTGACGGAGGCTGATATCAATTCTACAGAGGTGGCTGATCCAAACCGTGTCTGGGAATTTGATCTGATCGACCTGTACAGTGCAAATCTGGTAATGAAGATATGGGATGGTATTGGCGGAGAGCAGGAGCCTTTAAAGGGTCTTAAGATCGTGGTGGATGCCGGAAACGGTGCAGGCGGATTTTTTGCAGATAAGATCTTAAATGAGCTTGGTGCGGATACGACAGGAAGTGCGTATTTAAATCCCGACGGAAGCTTCCCGAATCATATACCGAATCCGGAAAATAAAGAGGCAATGGCTGCCATCTGTGCTGCTACGGTGGAAAATCATGCGGATCTTGGACTCATATTTGATACGGATGTGGATCGTATGTCTGCGGTATTGTCCGACGGAACACCGCTGAATCGGGATTCGATCATTGCCATGATTGCAGCGATCCTTGCGCCGGATTATCCGGGAAGTACGATTATCACGGATTCTGTTACTTCGGACCGTCTGACAGACTTTTTGGAACATAAGCTCGGACTGAAGCATCTGCCCTTCAAGCGCGGCTATAAAAATGTGATCAATAAGTGCAAAGAGTTGAATCAGGCAGGGGAGGTTTCACCTCTGGCAATGGAAACATCCGGACATGGCTGTCTGAAGGAAAACTACTATCTGGATGATGGAGCATATCTGGCAGTAAAACTGGTGATCGCACTTGCCACACTTGCAAAACAGGGCAAAAAGCTGGATGAACTGATTACGGGCTTTTCTACCGAGTTTGCTGACCGTGAGATACGGTATAAAATCGATGTGGAAGATTTTAAGGCATACGGTCAGGAGGTTCTGAAGGCATTTAAAGAAAATGCTGAAGAAAAGGGATACCGGATCGTACCTTCTTTTGAGGGAATCCGTTTGTCCTTTGAACATGGCTGGATGTTGCTTCGCGCATCACTTCATGATCCGGTGATGGTACTGAATCTGGAGGGAATAAATGAGGAAGAGTTAGAAAAATTGTTGGAAATTGCAAAAACATTGTTGGCGGACTTTGATAAATTGAACTAATATTTCTTTTCGTTGCAATTCGTGCCGGGAGAGGAATGGAGATTAAGATGAATCAGAAAGATTATGAGTTCATGAAAGAAAAGATAAAGGATAAACCGGGGAAAACAGTTCGTTTTGGAATGAAGGTCATCCTGGTGTTGGTGTTGGCTGTTATTTTCGGAATTGCAGCGTGCATTACTTTTGTGGTGGCAAGACCTTCCGTGGAAAAGCTTTTCTTAAAAATTAAGGGCGAAGCGGTCACGATACCGAAGGATGATGCGGGGGGTGAAGGCAGCGAAAGTTCGGGCGGAGATGCGGTTGTGGAAGATAGTGTGAGCAGTGAGGATGAGGATATACCTGATACGGTTTACATAACTGAAAAGCAGGAATTGGAATTATCCGATTACCAGAATGTAATATATCAGTTGTACACGATCGGAAAGGAAGCCAATCATTCCGTTGTTACGGTTACCGGGGTGTCCAATGGTACAGACTGGTTTAATGATTCTTATGAACGTGAGGGCCAGGGAACCGGGATTATCTTTTTGAAAAATGAAAGGGAACTGCTGGTGCTCTCGGAAAAGAAAAATCTGGTGGAGGCAGAATCCATTCATGTTACATTCCAAAATGGAGAACAGGTGGAGGCAAAGCTGAAAAAATATGATGGAAATACCGGTATTGCTGTACTGTCGGTGGCTTTGGGCAGTCTGACGCAGTCATTGCAGGATTCCGTGAAGGCTATTGAATTAGGCAATTCTTATCAGGTGATCAAGGGAACGGTAGTGCTTGCAGTCGGAAATTTTACCGGAGAAAATTATTCCATACTCTGCGGAAATGTGACGAACAGCAGTGCAAAAATCTCCACATGGGATGCCAATTATACGGTACTGAATACGGATATGGTGGCATCCGAAAATGGAGCGGGTGTGCTGATCAATCTGGAAGGTCAGGTTGTGGGTATTATTTTGCAGGATTATGCCAGTGCAAATGACACCGGATCGACCGTTACAGCACTGTCTATTTCAGAATTGAAAGCGCTCATTGAAGATTTGTCAAATGGCGGAGATATTCCTTATCTGGGCGTAAAGATCAGTATGGTAACAGAGCAGATCGCGAAGGAAAACGGATTGCCGATAGGTGTTTATGTGAAAGAAATCCGCGCTGATTCTCCAGCTATGGCAGCAGGTTTGCAGGCAGGCGATGTGATCGTGAAGATTGGAGCACAGGAGATTACATCGGAAAAAATTTTTACAGAAACGTTGATGAAATATCGTCCGGAGCAGAAAATGAATTTCACGGTGAAACGAATGAGAGCAGATGGGCAATATCAGGAAGTGGCATGTGAGACAACGCTGCAGATGCTGGATTGATGCGTTTTTGTTATAAATCCGGGGAGAAAGTGAAGAAGAGAGGATATAAGGGGTATGAGATATATAGAGACCTACCATGAAGGAGAACGAATCAGTGAGATTTTTTTGTGCAAGCAGAAAACATCGGCGTTGACAAAAGCGGGAAAACCTTATGAATCTGTAATCCTGCAGGATAAAACAGGTACATTGGACGGAAAAATCTGGGATGTCAATTCACAGGGAATCGGTGAATTTGATGCATTGGATTATATTTATGTTATGGGTGACATTACCAGCTTCCAGGGTGCATTGCAGATGAATATTAAGCGGGTGCGTAAAGCGCAGGAAGGGGAGTTTAATCCGGCGGATTATCTTCCGGTCAGCCAGAAGGATATTTCTGTGATGTATCAGGAATTGCTGGGCTATATCAATTCTATTAAAAATTTATATCTGAGACAGGTGTTAGAAAGATTTTTCAGGGATGAGGCGTTTGCAAAAAGATTTCAAAGTCATTCTGCAGCGAAGAGTGTACACCATGGATTTGTGGGAGGTCTGCTGGAACATACGTTGAGTGTCACAAAGTTTTGTGATTTTTATGTGACGATGTACCCGATGCTTTCCAGAGATCTTCTGCTTACAGCAGCGATGCTTCATGATATTGGAAAGCTTGAGGAGCTTTCTGATTTTCCGCAGAATGATTATACCGATGACGGACAGCTTCTGGGCCACATTATGATCGGGGCGGAGCTGGTGGGCAGCGTGATCCGGCAGATTCCTGGATTTCCGCCGAAACTGGCAGCGGAGCTGAAGCACTGTATCTTGTCCCACCACGGGGAATTGGAGTATGGTTCACCGAAAAAACCTGCGATCATGGAGGCAGTGGCACTTAATTTTGCTGATAATACGGATGCAAAACTGGAGACAATGAAGGAGGCACTGGAAAATGTGCCGGAGGGAAATACGCAATGGCAGGGGTATAACCGGTTGTTTGAGTCCAATATCCGCAGGACCAGTGTGGAATAAATATATTGAGCTATAGAAGGAGACTGTGTTGGTAAAGAATGATATATTAGAAGTGGAAATTACAGATATCGGCGTAGGTGGAGAGGGCATCGGAAAAGTGGATGGCCTCCCGCTTTTTATTAAGGATGCGGTAATCGGAGATGTGGTGCGGGCGAAAGTGATGAAAATGAAAAAAAATTATGGTTACGCTCGCATGATGGAAATTATAAAGCCTTCAACGTGGAGGGTGGAACCTCGCTGTGAGTTTCACAGACAGTGCGGTGGCTGTCAGATCCAGGCTATGGATTATGAGAGACAGTTGGTCTATAAGCATGAAAAAGTGTTAGGAAACCTCAGACGGATTGGCGGATTTGATGATGAACTTTTGCGGCAGATATCCGAGCCGGCAGTGGGAATGGAAGAACCGTGGAATTACCGCAATAAGGCGCAGTTTCCTATTGGAACGGATAAAGAGGGAAATCCGGTGACCGGATTTTATGCGGCCAGAACCCACAGCATTATTCCGAACCGTAATTGTCTGCTGGGCGTGTCTGTAAATGAGCAGATTCTGGACATTGTGCTTGCCTTCATGAAGCGCTGTCAGATTCCTGCTTATGATGAGACAACGGGAAAAGGGCTGGTGCGCCATGTGCTGATCCGTTATGGGTTTACTACGAAAGAGATCATGGTCTGTCTTATTATCAATGGAAATGGACTGCCTCATCAGGCGGATTTGATATCAGAGTTATGTCAGCTTGAAGGGATGACTTCTGTCTCTCTGAATTTTAATACAAAACAGACAAATGTGATTCTCGGAGAAGAGACACAGACGATTTGGGGAAAAAGCTATATTACTGATTATATCCATCTGCGCACCGGAAAAGATTTTTCCGTAACAGATACAGCGGTAGCATACCAAATTTCGCCTCAGTCTTTTTATCAGGTAAATCCGGTGCAGACCGAAAAACTGTATAGCACTGCCCTGGAATATGCTCAGTTGACTGGAACGGAGACTGTGTGGGATTTGTACTGTGGAATCGGAACCATTTCTCTGTTTTTGGCTCAGAAGGCGAAACAGGTTTACGGGGTGGAGATCGTGCCTCAGGCGATTGAGGATGCAAGGCGCAATGCAAAGCTGAATCAGATTCAGAATGCAGAATTTTTCGTGGGAAAATCTGAGGAGGTGCTTCCTGAATTTTATGAAAAGGAGCGAATGGCAGGGAGAAAGGCTTATGCGGATGTGGTCGTGGTAGATCCGCCGAGAAAGGGCTGCGAGGAAGCGCTTCTTGATACGATTGTCAAAATGCAGCCGCCGAGGGTGGTGTATGTGAGCTGTGATTCCGCTACACTGGCAAGAGACTTGAAATATTTATGCGGTAATGGATATGAGTTGAAGCGGGTGAGGGTGTTTGATCAGTTTTGTCATACGGTGCATGTGGAGGTCGTGACATGTCTACATCGGGTGAATTCGTAGAAGTGCTTAGATTCCGGCACTTTGCGAGGTATATGAGCTTTGCATCGACAGGTAAACAAGGCAAGAAAAAGCAGATTATGAACGGCATTGAAGTGTCGGTAGTATTGCATCTCGTATGAGGAAACACATTCGGACTGAATTAACATTTTGTATTCAATATCATAAGTAAAGGCCAAAAGGACGCTTGTTTTCAGGATTTTCTGAAAGGTAAGCGTCCTTTTTTTGCCATGCATCCAGTGAAAAGGTCTGGGAGACCTTTTCATCTGGTTCGAGAAAACGAAAAGAGGTAAAAGAAAATGGTAAAGAAGAAAACGATGTGTTCATCAGCGGTTTACGAGCCGGATGCAGGTATTGTAT
>CAYRZL010000074.1:0-10184 GCA_964428795.1 uncultured Lachnospiraceae bacterium
GAAGATTTTTGGAGGGTATCCTGATGATTTTATCCATTGTGCTGCTCTCCATCAGTATTTATTTTCTGATGGGAATGTTTGCACAGGAGAAGCATGACCGGGATGTATATGAGAAAGTCATAAAGATTTATGAAAATGCAGAAGAGCAAACAGGAGAGAATGAAGATAGAGAATCAGAGGAAGAAAAACAGGTACAGATCAATGCAGGGCTTCTGGCACTTCATGAGGAGAATCCGGATTGTATTGGATGGATTACGATTGAGGGGACAGTGATTGATTATCCTGTGATGTACCATCCCGGAGAGAAGAATTATTATCTCCACAGGGATTTTGATGGAAATTACTCTGCAGCCGGTTCTTTGTTCATTTCGGAAATTTGTGATCCGGAGAGCTGTGACAATCTGTTGATTTATGGTCATCACATGAACAGTGGCTCCATGTTTGCAGCATTGGAAGGATATAAAAACTATGACTTTTATGAAGAACATACTCTGATTTCTTATAGTACCCTGCATGGGGAAGAAACCTATCAGGTCATTGCTGCTTTCTCAACCCCGGTCTATACGGGAAAAGATTTTGCATATTACAGTTTTTCAAAAGCTGTAGATGCAAGAGATTACGACAACTATATAAGGACTTGCAAAAGCCTGTCTTATTATGAAACCGGATTTTCGGCGGAATATGGAGACAGGCTTTTGACATTATCCACCTGCGAGTATTCGCACAAGAATGGACGCATGGTGGTCGTAGCTAAAAAATTGGAACCTTGATTAGAAAGGAGGCATTTTGATGAAAGCGTATATCAGATTTTATGAGAGCCTTCCGGTTTGTGTTGAACGGGAGGAACTTCATAGACAGATTCGTCTTGCATTAAATGAACAGAATCTTGGAAAGGAAGAGAAAACATTCTTTTCCATGGTTGAAGATATGTACTGTATGGTGAAACTGAATCATCTTTTGTATGAAGAATTACAGAACACTACAAAAGGATGTCCGGTCATGGAAGATAGAAAAGATGTCTGGAAGTCAGCAATGGAATCGTCAGAACAAATGCTTGAAAAATGGGAAACAGCTTTGTTGAAGATGCAGTGAACCATTGAGTTGAGAAAGGTGGTGACAAAAATTGGCTGGACATGAATACAAAGCTAGGGATAAGAAGGTTCAGAAAATGACCAGAGATGGTCTGACGGAAGTGAATCTGCATGACAAAACAAGCGAAAATATCAGCCAAAATAAGAGCAATCATCAGACCGGGCCACCTGAAAGGGCGGCTCCTTTTCGTGACAGAAGAGATGTTCCTGTGGAAGAGGATAAGCCTTCCCGGAGCCGGTCTGCCAGCAAACAGTTTATTGATAAGGAAAGAAATGTAGAGAAGCAGCTGCGGAGTGAAAAAGTTGCTGACCATGTAGATGAGAAAAAGGAAACAGCTGACGATGTTGACGTGGAAGTGAAAGATTCTGTTTATGGAAAAAAACTCCGGCAGACGGAAAAATTACCTGAGAAGACAGAAATATCAGACCGGAAAGAAGAACTCCGGAAAAAAGCAAAACAAAACCGGCTGTTTCAGGAACAGAAAAAAGCATCCAGATTGTCATTTGATGATGAAACTGATGGCATGGTAAAAGGTGCGGGTGCAGGTTTTGGGAAAAAGGCATCTGTAGGGACAGCAATGGCAGTTTCCCATGTCGCACATGAGAAGATCAGTGAGATGCAGGATGATAATGCAGCTGTAGAGGGAGCACATAAAAGTGAGCTTCTTGCGGAACAGAGTGTAAGGGTTGCTAAAAATGTGCAGGAGAAACGTAAGCTTTCCGTACAAAGCAGATTGAACCACAGCGATTCTCAGCAGATTCGTGGAGAAAGGCTGAATTTTGGCACACCGAAGCAGTCAGGAACTGTGAATGGCAATCAGGAGAAGAATTCTAAAATGTCAAAGTTCTGGCAGAAAAAGAGATACAAAGATGCTTATAAAAAAGCCAGAAAAGGTTCTGCAGCAGTGGAAGGTACAATGGCAACAGCAGAAACGATTACAGAGAAGATAAAGCGAAAGATAAAGAGAGCATTTACCGGAAGACGGAATCCAATGGTGTATTTCCTGATTATGGTATTGCTTCTTGTTATTTTAGCCTGTTCACTTCAATCTTGTGCGATTTCTGCAATAGGTTCTCTGACTTCGATTACAACTACGACATGGCCTGCAGATGATGAAGACATTACGAAAGCAGAAACTTATTACACGAAACTGGAAGCGGATCTTCAGAAGAGAATCAACAGTATGCAGGATTCCCAGAGAAACTATGATGAGTACAATTTCAGCATTGATGAAATCGGGCATGATCCTGTGGTGCTGATCAGTTACCTCAGTGCAAAATATGGCAGCTTTAAATTCCGGGACATTAAATCGGAGCTTGATCGGCTTTTTGCAATGCAGTACAACCTTGATGTTGAAACAGCAAATGAAACAAGGACAGTGACCAAAACTGTCCGGGCAGGAGAATCACTGGGAACGGTAGTGACCAGTGCATATTGCAACTGTCGTATCTGTTGCGGACAGTGGTCAGGTGGTCCCACAGCGTCTGGTGTTTACCCACGTTCAGATCATACCATTGCGGTGGATGCAAATAATCCCACAGTGCCGATGGGTACGGAGATTATTATGAATGGAAAATTGTATAAGGTGGAGGATACCGGAAATTTTGCCCGCTATGGGGTGGATTTTGACATTTATTTCGATGACCATGCCACAGCAACAGCATGGGGGCACAAATCTTTCGAAGCATTTTATGCAGGAGGAGATGGACAGGAGATTGAAGTCACTACCACTGAACAGGTAAATGCCTGCTATGTATCACTGGACACAACAGATTTGGAAGAAGTTGTGGAAGCTCTAATGACAGAGGAAGAAAAAAGCCTGTATGAGATTTACATGACTTCAAAGGGAAACAGGGTATTCTTTGGCTCACCATTTGAATATGACTGGCATCAGAATATCATTGGTAATTATGGTTATAGGGCTTCTGGAACAAATGTCAATGAGTATGAGTATCTGGAAGTATTAATGCCGCAGGGAACCAAGATATTATCTGTCATGGATGGAACCGTCCATGATATTTCGGGTGGTGCGATTACTCTGGAGAGCGAAAAGGGATACCGGGTAAAGATTACGAACTGTACCAATATCCGGGTGAGCGAAGGCGATTCTGTGGAAGAAGGCGATGTGATTGCAAAAGTAAACAGCCAGGGAAATGTAAGGATTTCTTTTACATACCGTTGGACAAGTTTTAACCCATATTTCTATCTGGACGTGGGAGAAGGTTCTGTTTATGGAGCTGGTGGCAATGTGTCTGCAAGAGCAGGGGCATTGATCAATGAAGCAATGAGATACCGGGGAGTGCCTTATGTATGGGGCGGATACAGCCCAAGTGGTTTTGACTGTTCCGGATTTGTTTCTTATGCCATTAACCACTGTGGTGCCGGATGGAATGTCGGAAGGCTCACAGCAGAAGGACTGCGAGGCATCTGTCGTTCAGTACCTTCTTCTCAGGCACAGGCAGGAGACCTGATCTTTTTCCAAGGAACTTATAATACACCGGGTGCGAGCCATGTGGGAATTTACCTAGGAAATGGGCAGATGATTCACTGTGGTAAGCCGGTGCAGGTTACTTCGATCAACACAAGTTACTGGCAGCAGCATTTCATGAGTTTTGGCAGATTGCCATAAGAAGGGACAGGTGAGGAATGAATAAAAAATATAAACGTTATCTGGACGAAATCGAGAGGACAGAAGCCAAGATTGCTGAATTACAGGAATACCTTAAGATTACCAAGGCTGCCTTGAAGCAGGAAGAAGAACTGGAAATGATTAAGGCAATCCGCAGCATGAAATTGAAGGGCAGAGATCTCTTCGATGTACTGAACCAGATGCAGAATGGAAATGTGTCACTTGAAATCAGCGGGGAAGCAGAAGAATCTGTTTCCCCGGAAGTAAATGAGATTGCGGTGCAGGAAAAAGCACCAGAAAGAGAGGATAAACATGATGAATATGAAGAAATGGAGTAAAAAAATTGCAATGTTGGTATTAAGTCTTGGAATGATGTTGGGAACCAGTGTTACCGCATTTGCCTTCGTACCGGATGATGTAAATGCAGAAGCACCCACTGAAGTAGTGCAGGAGGAAACAACTGCGGAAACAACAGAGGATAATGCGGATACAGGAAATGATCAGGCATTTTCCGTACCGGGGAACGGAGAAGTCCTTGATAATATCAAGGATGATTCCTCAAAAGAGTTCTATACGATCACTACTGCCAACAACAATACTTATTATCTTGTCATTGACCATTCTTCAACGACGGATAATGTCTACATGCTGTCAAGAATTGACGAGAATGATCTGAGGGATTTTATTGAAGAAAGCAGTGTGGAAACACCGGAGACAACACCTTCTGTAGTCATTGATGAAACTCCACAGACGGAAACGCCTTCTGTAGAAACTGAACCTGAGAAAGATGAAAAGGAAAATCCGGTTTCTACAAAAGGAGCAATGGTTGCTTTAATCTTTGCAGCATTGCTTGGTGTCGGTGCCTATGGTTATTTCAAAGTCTACAAACCAAGACAGGAAGAGGACGATACGGAGAGCGAACACATGGAAACAGAAATGTTCCAGACCATCAATGAGGAAGAAGAAGCAAGAGCAAAAGACGAGGAAGCAAATAAATCCGGAAACAGCAATGACGAAGAGTAACAGGAAAAACAGAGGTACAGGGCAGCCTTATAATGGCTGCCTTGTCTGTAAAAAAGGAGGTTTTATTTTATGTATTTAGTGATTTCTGAAAAGCCGAGTGTATCACAGTCAATTGGAAAAGTATTAGGAGCATATAGACGAGAAGATGGATTCCTTCAGGGGCGAGATTGTGTGGTCAGCTGGTGTCTGGGACATCTTGCAGAGTATGTGGCTCCGGATGCCTATGATGAAAAATATCGCACATGGGATTATGATGATCTTCCGATTATCCCGGATAAATGGAAGCTGTCGGTAGCACAGGATAAAAGAGAACAGTTTGATATATTAAAAGAACTGTTGAACTGTCCGGATTTTGAATATGTTGTGAATGCCTGCGATGCCGGAAGGGAAGGAGAATTAATTTTCAGACGTGTCTATGAACTGTCCGGAAGCAAAATCCCGATTAAAAGGCTGTGGATCAGTTCTATGGAAGACAGAGCTATCTTGGATGGCTTTAATAATCTGAAAGATGGTAAGGAATACGAAAACCTTTATGAAGCATCGGTATGTCGGGCAAAGGCTGACTGGCTGATTGGAATGAATGCGACCAGAGCGTTTACTTCCCGATATTATAAGAGGCTGGTCATTGGCAGGGTTCAGACACCAACACTTTCTATGCTGGTAGAACGTCAGAAACAGATTAATGAATTTCAGAAGAAAGCATATTATACAGTGTGTCTTGAGAAGGACGGGCTGCGAGTGGTTTCAGAAGAATTTGAGGATAAAAATGAAGCGATTTCTGTAGCAGATGCTTGTGATGGTGAAGAAGCGATGGTCAGAAAAGTGGAAAGGTCACGAAGGAAAAGTTCTCCACCCAAATTATATGACCTGACAACTCTTCAAAGGGAAGCAAACCGTATCTTTGGTTATACCGCACAGGAAACATTGAAAGAACTGCAGGAACTGTATGAAGATAAGCTGATTACATATCCAAGAACAGACAGCCAGTATATCACTGAGGATATGGAAGGTACATTAAGGGAACTGATTTCAGGACTGCCGGGGGCATTCTTCTTTCTGGAAGATGCAATGATGTCCGATCAGACCGGGCGGACGGTCAATAATGCAAAAGTTTCCGACCACCATGCAATCCTTCCGACCAAAGAGGCACTGACAAAAGATATTTCTGGTTTATCTGCAAAAAAGAAGAATATCTTCTGTCTGCTGGGGCAGAGAGTAGCACAGGCGGTATCCGGTGATTGTGTATATGACGAAACGATGGTTGAGGTTGAGTGTGGTGGTCATATTTTCCATGCAAAAGGAACTACAGTAGCAGAGCCAGGGTATACAGTGATTGCAGAAAAATTCAACAGCCTGTTCAATAAAGAGAAACAAGAGAAAAAAAGACAAACCATTCCGGACAATATCAAAGAGGGAAACAAACTCAGCCATGTAATGTCAAAAACGGAGGAACACTTTACATCACCGCCAAAACCATACAGTGAAGATACCCTGTTATCTGCCATGGAAAATGCGGGTAAAAAAGAATTTGATAAGGATACCGAGAAGAAAGGCATCGGAACACCGGCAACCAGAGCAAGCATTATTGAAAAACTTGTGTCTTCCGGTTATGCACAGAGGAAAGGGAAGCAGATTTGTCCAACGGAAGATGGTACACAGCTGATTACAGTCATTCCGGATTATCTGAGATCTGCAAGCATGACAGCAGAGTGGGAGAACCAGTTGCTGGCTATGGAGAAGGGAAAAGTAGATAGTGCTCAGTTTATGCAAGGAATCAAAAATCTGCTTACAATGGTACTCAACGGATGTGACATGATTCCAGAAGAGGAACGACAGTGTTTCCGAAGTTCAGACAGTGTAGGAACCTGCCCGGTGTGTGGCAGCCTGATGTTTGAATCTAAAAAGAATTTCTACTGCTCTAATAAAGAGTGTAACTTTACACTTTGGAAAGAAAATCGGTATCTCGAAAGCATGAGAAAGAAAATAGATAAAAAAATGGCAGCTGGATTGTTAAAGAATGGTCGTGTCCATTGTAAAGATTTATTTTCTGCGAAAAAACAGGATACCTTTGAAGCGGATCTTGTCATGCAGATTAAGGATGGACGGGCAAACTTCAGCCTTGATTTCCCAAAAAAGAATAATGGAAAGAGTAAAAGTAACAAGAAAAAATAACCGATGATTCAGCAGGGCGGAAACGTCCTGCTGATTTTATGAAATAATAGAAGGAGGATTTATATGGCAAAAATTAATGACATCCGCTTGCTGGCGGAAGAAACAGCCAGTGAAGTTAGTTCGTCTCCAAGGGACTGGATGGCATATCTGGATACAGCATCCAGATTATACCGGTATCCGTTTGGAGACAGCCTGCTTATCCATGCTCAGAGACCAGATGCAACAGCCTGTACGGAATTGGAACAGTGGAATCAGAAAATGGGACGGTGGGTAAATCGTGGTGCGAAAGGAATTGCTCTGATTGATGATACTGGTCCGAGACAGAAACTTCGTTACGTTTTTGATGTTTCAGACACGCATATGGTAAGGGGTGGCAGAACACCTTACCTGTGGAAACTTCGGGAAGAAATCAAAGAAGGTATTTTATCACATCTTTCAGATGCTTATGGTCTTTCAGAAGAGGATTCTGTGAGTATTGAAAAAGCATTGTATGCAATAGCAGAAGAACAGACAGAAGATGTATTGGAAGATGCTATGGATGGGATTCTTTATGAAGTAGAAGATACTTTCCTTGAAGATCTGGGAGAAGATACCATCCGTATGGAATTTCGGAATCTATTAAAAGACAGTGCTTTTTACATGATGGTGAAAAGGTGTGGGATGGATCCTATGCTGTTTCTGGGAGAAGAAGATTTTATATCTATCACAGATTTTAACAGGCTTTCCGTACTGTCATTTCTTGGAAATGCAATCAATGATATGGCAGAGCCGATCTTACGGGACATTGGAAGAACTGTAAGAAATATGGAAAAAAGTATTGAAAATTCAAAAGGGATGCAATATAATAACTTTAACACGTTAATTCGTAAAAGTGAAGAAAGAGGAGGAATAGAGAATGGAACTGACATATCATCGCAAAGGGGATTACCTGTTCCCGAATCTGACCATACAGGAAGAGCCGACGACAATCGGGAAATACGGGATGCTTCGGAGGACATATCTGAAGGAGAACAAGAAGAACTGGTATCAGAGCATGATGCTGACAGGGAAACTGAACAGCCATCTGTTGGAGATCGAGAAAGCAGCAGAGGAGAGAATGGAGATTCTGATGGCAGGGTTACTGGAGAAATACCCGGCTCCGGACAAGAGGACAGACCAGATGGCATGGACAGCACACATGAACAATCTGACAGCGATGGCAGAAGAGAGCGTGCTGAGGGAATTGGTATACAGCTAACAGAGGAAGAACCGGATTTGAGCGAAGCAGAGGAGAATATAGCCTCTGCTTTATCTTTGCCCGAATTACCGTCTGTTGAAAGGCAGATTCGTTCCATAGAAGAGAGAGCTGCAGCACTTTATGCAGGGGAGATACCGATTCCTGCAGATGTGGTGGATGAAGTGCTCCGTACCGGAAGCAACAGAGACAGAAGCCAGCTCCGTATCATTTATAATTACATGATTGAACAGGAGCCGGAAGACTACGTGGAATTTCTAAAAAATGAGTATGGCACTGGAGGGAAAGGCTTTAAGATTGATGGAACAGAGTATTCCGTCTGGTTTGATGAACTGGGAATGCAGATAGCGGTAGGACATACAGTACATGACCAGATTCTTGATAAAGCTTTTTTATCTTGGGAAGATATTAGCACAAGAGTGAAACAGCTTTTGGATCAGGGAGAATATGCCCCGCAGAGTGTTCTGGATGCAGCAAGGGATAATGCAGTAAAAGAACATGCCCAGGTACTTGCTTATATGCATGGGGATATGGCGGAAGGTGTGGCAGAGATCGTCTTTGGAGAAGAAAATGATTTTGGCTATGTTTATCCGGAAAAGACAGATAAGATCGAAAAACTGATTACGCAACCGGAATATCTGGATGAACTGAATGAGCGACTGGAAGGACTTGCGGAAGCATATGAAACAGACCCTTCCGTTATGCGGTTTCATATGTATCGTCCTGATAAAGTTCTGGCTCGGTTCCAAAAGTTTGCAAAAGAAGCCATTCCCTATCAGGCAAGGGAAGGTTTCCAGTGGAAGGAACAGGAGATTTTTATTACACAGGATGAAATAGATGCTTACCTTGCAAGAGGAAGTTCTTATTCTGATGGAAGGCTTACCATTTATGCCTATTTTATCCAGGACAAGTCAGATAAAGAAAAAGCGGATTTTCTCAAAGAACACTATGGAACAGGAGGTCAGAGCCATGCACTGTCTGGGGCAGATCGTTCCAATGCAGATTACAGTGCCAAAGGCTTGAAATTATCCCGTGGCAGCTATGGAAAACCGGATGCTGAGGTGCTTTTGAAATGGCCTGCAGTGGCAAAAAGGGTGCAGTATCTGATTGATAATGATAATTTCCTGAAAGCAAAGGATTATTCCAGAATGCCATCCTATGAAAGAGAAAAAATGGCATCCAAGGTCATCAGCTTTTATGTCCGTCTTCCAAAAGACATTGAAAGACCATTTAAAGAGGACTTCTTTTGGGAAGAGTCAAGAAAAGACATTGTACCTATGTTGGAAGATGAACAAAAAACCGAAGAATTGCTGGGGAAAATGGATGCAGCTTTGTCGGAACTTCCTTTGGACTTTGAGGATTATGAGAAAAAAACTCAGCTCCTTATGGAACTCCATGGATATGCAGAAGGAACCTATACGTTATTCCCACCAAGAAACAAAGAAGCGGAAGTAAAAGAAACAAGACAGTTATCCCTGTTTGATTTTCTTGATACTTCCGCTTTTTCTAATTCCAATGAACAGCCATCTGAGGTTTCTGAGCCTGTTGTAGATGAAAATGCTCAGGAAGAGAATATTCCGGATTTGGAACAGCCAGAACAGGAAGAGGAAGAAGAACAGAGAAGATTTGAGGAGGCGAAAGAACTCTGGGAGGATGGATATATCTATGAGGATTATGTGCTGTCCAGTGAAACCGGAAGGGCAATTTCCGAAGCGATGGATATGACAGGAGTCACCAGAGATGATTTCTCTGCAGATCAGTTGGATGTGATCCGTACTGCGGCAGAGAAAGAGCTGGCTCTTGAGCCGATGTTGAAGCCATCATTCAGCCCGGAACAGATGCAGCTTATTTCAGATGTCATGGAGCGTATGTCTGCCAATGAAAAACATTGGTTTCAGCGGGAAATAGATGAACTGACAGCAACAGTTATGACACCGGAGGAAATCAATGTACAGAGAAGGGAACGGAATCTGCCTTTAGAAGATTTTTCGGAAGGAATGGAAGAGGTTCCGGAAGAACCACAGGAAGATACAC
>CAYRZL010000074.1:10284-12754 GCA_964428795.1 uncultured Lachnospiraceae bacterium
GTAATCAATGCGATGTATGAAGCCCTTGGGAATATGGGATTAAAGCAGGGGAATATTCTGGAACCGTCCTGTGGAGTGGGGAATTTTATGGGACTTATACCGGAAAGTATGGCAGCTTCCAAAATGTATGGTGTGGAGTTGGACAGCATTTCTGGAAGGATTGCGAAACAGCTCTATCAGAAAAATGAGATTGCGGTGCAGGGATTTGAAACAATGGATTATCCGGAGAGTTTCTTTGACTGTGTGATTGGAAATGTACCTTTTGGGGCATATAAAGTAACTGACCGGAAATATGACCGCCACAATTTTATGATCCATGATTATTTTCTTGCAAAGTCCATTGACCTTGTACGTCCGGGCGGTGTGGTTGCAGTAGTGACTTCCAGTGGGACGATGGATAAACAAAACCCTGCGGTGAGGGAATATCTTGCAAACCGGGCTGACCTGCTTGGAGCAATAAGGCTTCCGAACAATGCTTTTTTACGGAATGCAAATACCGGGGTGGTTGCTGATATTCTGTTTTTCCAGAAACGTGACCGGATTTCACTGGAAAAGCCGGACTGGGTGGAACTTGGAACTACACCGGAAGGCTATACGGTCAATTCTTATTTTGTAAAACATCCGGAGATGGTTCTGGGAGAATTTACAACGGAAAGCACCCAGTATGGAAAACAGGAAGTGACAGTAAAAGCAATCCCCGGTATGAATCTAGCAGACCAGTTAAAAGAGGCTGTGAGCCATATTCACGGAACCATTGAAGAATGGGAGCTTGAAGATTCGGAATTGGAGGACGTGATAGAGTCTATTCCCGCTGACCCGGCAGTAAAGAACTTTAGTTTTACAAACGTGGAAGGGAAAGTGTATTACCGGGAAAATTCCAGAATGAATCTGGTAGAACTTTCAAAGGTCACAGCGGAACGTGTGCTTGGCATGATCGAGATTCGGAATGTCACACAGGAATTGATCAACCTGCAGTTGAATGACGGAAGTATGGAAGAAATCCGTACTGTACAGGGCAGACTGAACAAAGTTTATGACAGTTTTACCGCACAGTATGGTCTGATCAGCAGCAATGCAAACCGCAGGGCATTTAATCAGGACAGCAGTTATTGCCTGTTATCTTCCCTTGAGATTCTGGATGATAAGGGAAATCTGGAACGGAAAGCAGACATCTTTACAAAAAGAACGATTAAAAAAGCAGAGCCGGTTACATCCGTTGATACAGCTAGTGAAGCCCTTGCTGTCTGTATCGGGGAGAAGGCAAGGGTTGACCTTGCGTTTATGGCACAGCTTATGGACAGTACGGAGGATAAAGTTACTGAAGAACTGGAAGGTGTCATTTTTAAAAATCCGCTGAATGGAGTATGGGAAACAGCAGATGAATACCTTTCCGGGAATGTGCGTGAGAAGCTTCAAATGGCAGAGGCATCCGCAGCAAATGACCAGTCCTACGCAATCAATGTCGAAGCATTAAAACGGGTACAGCCAAAAGATCTGGATGCGTCAGAGATTGAAGTGCGTCTGGGAGCAACGTGGATAAAGCCGGAGTACATCAACCAGTTTATGGGTGAGATCTTTCATACGCCGGGATACCGCCTTGGCAGAACAATTAATGTAACTTATGTGGAGATCAACGGGCAATGGAATATTTCCGGTAAGACACAGGATTTTGGAAATCCCCTTATTACTTCTACATATGGTACGGGAAGGGCAAATGCCTACCGCCTTCTGGAAGATGCCCTGAATTTAAAGGATACCAAAATCTATGATACTGTCGAAGAGGATGGGAAAGAAAAACGTGTCCTGAATAAAAAAGAAACGATGCTGGCACAGCAGAAACAGGAAATGATCAAGGATGCGTACAAAGAATGGATTTTTAAGGATATGGAACGAAGGGAGGACATCTGCAGGACATACAATGAATTGTTCAATAGTATCCGTCCAAGGGAATATGATGGAAGCCATATCCAGTTTGTGGGAATGACACCAGAGATCACCTTGATGCCCCATCAGAAAAATGCCATTGCCCACATTTTATATGGGGATAATACCTTGCTTGCCCATTGTGTAGGAGCTGGAAAGACTTTTGAGATGATCGCTGCCGGTATGGAGAGTAAACGTTTGGGTTTAGCACAGAAGTGTCTGTATGTCGTGCCAAACCACCTGACGGAGCAGTGGGGAAATGATTTCTTACGCCTTTATCCGGGAGCGAATGTCCTTGTTGCAACAAAAAAGGATTTTGAACCGGCTAACCGGAAAAAGTTCTGTTCCAGAATCGCAACCGGAGAATATGATGCCATCATCATAGGACACAGCCAGTTTGAAAGGATTCCTCTTTCAAGGGAACGTCAGATTCAGACAATCAACCGCCAGATAGAAGACATTACATTTGCAATCGAGGATGCAGCAAATGAAGATGGCACCCATTTTACGGTCAAACAGATGGAAAAAACGAAAAAAACACTGTTAG
>CAYRZL010000075.1:0-12339 GCA_964428795.1 uncultured Lachnospiraceae bacterium
GTCAAAAAATGCGGACAGAATCCAACTCCAAAGGAAACCTCCACCGGAGCTTTCCTTCGGATACATGGTAACGAAAAGAAACCTCCGCTTCCGAACCGGATATAAACTTTGAAATATTTAGAGAGGAATGAACAAACAATGTGGATAGCAGATCGTTGGAAAGACTATGAAGTAATTGATTGCTCCAAAGGAGAAAAACTGGAGCGTTGGGATAAATATATACTGGTTCGCCCGGATCCCCAGGTCATCTGGGATACTCCGAAAACAGAAAAAGGCTGGAGAAAAATGAACGGTCACTACCACCGCAGCAAAAAAGGCGGTGGGGAATGGGAATTTTTCGATCTCCCGGAACAGTGGCAGATTCATTACGGTTCCCTTACATTTAATCTGAAGCCCTTCAGCTTTAAACATACCGGTCTGTTCCCGGAACAGGCAGTAAACTGGGACTGGTTTGGAAATAAGATCCAAAATGCAGACCACCCGATCAAGGTATTAAACCTGTTCGCCTATACTGGCGGTGCCACGTTAGCGGCTGCCGCCGCAGGTGCAAGTGTCACTCATGTGGATGCTTCCAAAGGAATGGTACAATGGGCAAAGGAAAATGCTGCATCCTCAGGTCTGTCTGATGCACCGATCCGCTGGCTGGTGGATGACTGTGTAAAATTTGTGGAGCGTGAAATCCGCCGCGGCAACCACTATGACGCCATCATCATGGATCCGCCTTCTTATGGAAGAGGCCCCAAAGGAGAAATCTGGAAAATTGAGGATGCTATTCATCCTCTGGTTAAACTGTGCGTACAGCTTCTATCAGATAATCCGCTTTTCTTTCTGATCAATTCCTATACTACAGGATTGCAGCCTGCGGTTTTAGCATATATGCTTGGCACTGAATTAAAAGCCTTTGGCGGACATGTAGATGCTCAGGAAATCGGGCTGCCCGTTTCTTCTAACGGACTTGTACTGCCATGCGGAGCCAGCGGCCGCTGGGAAGCCTTTCCAAAAGAATAAATGAAAGTGCCGCCCATTCCGGCGGCACTATAAGCATATTCATATATCAGTTTTCTATCCGGTTTTCTCTTTTAAAATAATCCGGTGATCTTTCCATCCACCACGTCAATTCCATTTGCAGCAGGAACCTTCGGCAGACCCGGCATAGTCATGATAGCGCCGGTAATGGCAACCACAAAACCTGCACCAGCATTTACATATACATCACGGACATTGATCTTAAATCCGGTAGGACGTCCCAGTTTTTTCTGATCATCAGACAGAGAATATTGCGTCTTAGCCATACATACCGGCAGATTTCCGAAGCCAAGATCGGTAAGCTTATCCAGCATTTTTGCTGCTGCAGGAGCATAGGTCACACCATCTGCACCGTAGATTTCGGTTGCAATCGTATTGATCTTATCTTTCAGCGGCATCTCGTCCGGATAAATAGGAGCATAGTTACTCTCTTTCTCGTTCAACGATTTAAGCACTTTCTCAGCCAGAGCGATACCGCCCTCGCCGCCTTTTGCCCATACCTCGGAAAGAGCAAACTCACAGCCGCGTCTCTCACAGAAGTCCCGGATAAACTCATACTCTGCCTCTGTATCTGTAATAAAGGAATTGAGAGTAACCACAACCGGAACTCCAAACTTCTGTAAGTTTTCAATATGCTTCTCAAGGTTCACGATACCTCGTGCCAAAGCTTCCAGATTCTCTGTATTCAGCTGATCCTTCGGCACTCCGCCATTGTATTTTAGTGCACGCACCGTAGCCACCAGAACAACCGCATCCGGCTTCAAGCCTGCCATGCGGCACTTGATATCCATAAATTTTTCAGCCCCCAGATCTGCACCGAAACCAGCCTCTGTTACAACGATATCTGCCAGCTTCATAGCCATCTTGGTTGCACGAACACTGTTGCATCCGTGTGCGATATTTGCAAACGGACCTCCATGTACAATGGCGCCTGTATGTTCCAATGTCTGAATCAGGTTCGGCTTAATTGCATCTTTTAACAGTGCCGCCATTGCACCTACTGCCTGAAGCTGACCTGCGGTAACAGGGTTTCCATCCAGATCATAAGCTACAATAATTCTGGAAAGGCGGGCTTTGAGATCTTCCATATCATCTGCCAGACAAAGAATAGCCATGATTTCTGTTGCAACGGTAATGACAAAATGATCCTCTCTCACAAATCCGTCTGCTTTTGCTCCCAGACCGATCACGATATTTCTCAGTGCTCTGTCGTTCATGTCCAGACAACGTTTCCATATCACCTGTCTGGTGTCAATACGCAGCGCATTTCCCTGCTGGATATGATTGTCCAGCAATGCTGCCAGCAGATTGTTCGCGGAAGTGATCGCATGAAAATCTCCGGTAAAATGCAGGTTCAGATCCTCCATAGGAACCACCTGAGCATAGCCGCCACCTGCAGCTCCTCCCTTGATGCCAAAGCATGGCCCCAAAGATGGCTCGCGCAGAGCCAGCATTGCGTTAATACCCATCTTTCCGAATGCCTGTCCCAGACCGATGCTGGTGGTCGTCTTTCCCTCTCCTGCCGGAGTCGGATTAATTGCAGTTACAAGTACCAGCTTTCCGTCCGGATTGTTTTTGATTTTTGCTTCCAACTCATCGGAAAGCTTTGCCTTGTACTTTCCATAAAACTCCAAATCATCTTCCTGAATGCCATATTTGGCTGCCACATCACGAATGTGGATCATTTCTGCTTCCTGAGCAATCTGAATATCTGTTTTCATCATTTTCTCCTTTCACCCTACGGGATAAAAAATGAGCAACTCCCTAATACGCTTTTTAAGAAGTTGCCCAGACGGTCGGCTTTTATTCGATGAAACCGCACTGTGTTTCTTCACATACCCGTCAGCAGTCCCACCGTTCTATGGCTATAATGACATAGTTTTATCATCTTTGTCAATCTTAATTTAATATTTAACAGGCTTTTCTATTTTTCCTCCAAAAACTTCAGGAATTTTTCTTTCTGTTCCTGAAAATCCTGCAGTCCGGACCAGTACACCCGTCGATTCTGCTCGGTATCCCGGCAAAAGGTACTGAGCTTTAAATGTCCATCCGGGAAGAATATATACACTTTCCCCTCTCTCTCCAGCTCAAACATCCGCTTCTGCTGTGCCCGGTACATTTCATGGCGGTGATCCATAGCTTCTATAATCTTTGGATATCTTCTGCATGAAAATGCATATAATAACCGATTCTTCTCCGGCTGTTTTATATAATCCCTGGTCTTTGAGGAAAGCACCACGATCTTGTCGCAACCGTCCGCCAACGCCCGTTCTACCGGCAGAGAATCGCTGACACTTCCGTCATAATAATATCTTCCGCCGATCTCAATCGGATTGCTGGCTCCCGGAATAGCGGAGGATGCCATAACGATCCGATAATCATCTTTTGGCATATCCCGTTTGGAAAAATAAACCGCTTTTGCGGTCAACGCATCCGTCGCTACAACGTACATCTCCATCGGATTTTTCTGCATCGCCTCGTAATCTATAGGATCTGCCCCGTCCGAATTGCTGAGCGTTCCATAAATATACTTGACACCAAACATATTTCCGGTGGTCAACAAACTATAAGGCCCCACATATCTGGGATCCTTTGCATGCTCCATATAAAATCTGGCATTTCTGCCTCTCTGTCCTGCCACAAAGGATGCCAGATTTGCAGAACCGGCGGACACACCGATTCCATAATCAAATGTAATTCCTTCATCGTGAAAGCCATCCAGCACACCGGCGCTGTAGGCACATTTCATGCCGCCGCCCTCCACGATCAATCCAATCTTTGACATATTAACGCTTCACCTCTCCGCGCTCACAACGATTGCCCCATGCATCGATCAGCTCGCCTTCACGGTATACACATATGATCTCGCAATGATTCGGGCAGTTCTGACATACGACTTCCCTGGTCAAAAATTCCATATCAGTAATATTAAAGTCAAAATCACGCTCCACACCGCTGCTCATGGCAAGAATCGCCACTCCGTAAGCGCCCATCAGATGTCCGTTCTCATCCACTATGATATCTTCTTCCAGCTCATCCGCAAATGCCTTTACGACGCCCTCGTTCTTGCTGACACCACCCTGAAATACGATGGGCGCCTCAATTTTCTTTCCTTTTCCAATATTATTCAGATAATTGTTTGCGACCGCATTGCACAGACCTGCGATAATATCCTCTTTGCGGTGTCCCATCTGAATCTTATGTACCAGATCAGATTCCGCAAATACGGTGCACCGTGCAGCGATCGGAGTAGGATTGCTGCTGGAAAGAGCTATTTTCCCAAATTCCTCCACCTCTACCCCCAGACGTCTTGCCTGGCTGGACAGAAAAGATCCGGTTCCCGCAGCACAGAGGGTATTCATGGCATAATCCACTGCAATTCCGTTTTCCACACAGATGATCTTGGAATCCTGACCACCGATTTCCAGAATCGTCCGAACATCCGGATGAAGCGTAGTCGTTCCAACCGCATGTGCAGTGATTTCATTTTTTACAATACTGGCATTGCACATGGCTCCCACCAGCTTGCGGGCACTTCCGGTAGTTCCGGCGCCCACCACCTTATATTCCTCCTGATCAAGCTGCTCACCCAGCGCCTGAATCACATTTGCAGATGCCTGCAGCGGATTTCCCTCCGTCCACAGATATATGCTTGCCAGAATATTTTTTTCCTCATCTATGACAACGCCTTTTGTTGAAATCGATCCGATATCAATTCCCATATACGCTTTTTTCATGGTATTTGTACCTCTCGTTTTTATATTTATTCTGCGTTCGCAATATGCTGTTTTGCAGTAATTTTTGCTTCCTTTTTCATGCTGATCATATCAAAGAACGCCTCCAGACGCGTCTCAATACCTGTATCACTGGTCTGTGTATCAAAATTCAGATACATAATGGGGATTTTGTAATCCGCACTCACATTATGGAGGACCGGAACCGCATCCATCTCCGGCGTACAGCCAAAAGATTTTACATGAATCAGCCCGTCAAATCCTGCCTCGGCATACTCTACTCCCTTTGCAATAGTTGCCACGGAGGAGCCCCCCAGATCATATTTCGCGTACTTCTCAATCTCTTTTCCGTGAACCTTAAACCACAGAGAAGAAGGAAATTTACGGATATCGTAATCCAGATATCCCCCAAGCCTGCGTATGGAATTGCTCTCAGGACAGATCATGACGCTGCTGGACAGATCCATCCAGCGATGAACCTCCGCCCCCATCTTTGCAATCTTTTTCTCCACCTCATGATTGGAGTAAGGGTCCATGATCGTAAAATATTCTCCGATCACGCCCACCTTAAGAGGATTCTCCGGCTTATTCACCGGAATCTCCTTCATTTTCCGCATTGCGGCTTTTCCAAGCCGCACTACCTGGTCCAACGTATCCAGGGTACGCAGCTTTGCCAGATATTTCTTATGAACACGCTCGAAATCACCGTCATTTACTTCAAATCCCATATTGCAGCGCATATAATCTTCTATCTTATCGATATCCATAATCATACGGGCTGTGGCCGGCAATGCCTTCACAACTTTCGGCAGTGATGCCTTGGGGTTTAACTGCTTCATTCCCTTATACAGACCCCAGAGATTTTTATAACGCGCCAGGTTGATATCAAACATTTCAAACTCATAGCCCAGATCATTTAAAATCTGCTCATGAAGCTCTCCGTAATATCCGAGCCGGCAGGTTCCTCCGGTCTGGATAATTACATTTGCCCCCTTTTCCATCGCCTCGATATAGCATCCCATCATATACTTGAAGGGCGCACATACAAAATCTGGACTGTATTTACTTCCGATCTCGATGGTTCGCTTTGTCATGGCAGGAGGTACCACATACTCCAGTTCCAGTCCGTGATTCACAAAATACTGAATGGGAATATCGTAATTTCCCAACTGGGGATAGGACAACTTCTTTTCTGACGTGATCTTTTTTGCCATTATTCCTTCTCCTCCCGTTTTTTCTCATTTATCTTGCGGAAACGGATAATATCCACAAAGCTCTCCAATCTCGTCTCAATACCCGCACTTCCGTCCTGACTGTCCAGCAGAAGATTCAGAATCGGTCTGTCCTTCACTCTGCGGATGATCATCTCATTGAGCATGGAATCCGGTCCGCATGGAAAAGCTGTGATCAGCACAATCCCATCCACATAGTCATGATAATGATGAATCGCTCCCAGCAGCTCCCGGTTCATGATCCACGGAACATCCTTGCAGATGCTGGTATAATTTTTTCTGGCATAGTCCAATTCCACCGCATCCGCCAGAAGCGGAATCACATCCAGCTCCTTTAATGCATTGATGATCGGCAGACCGATATAAGCATCATGGAGATTATAGCTGTGTCCTATCACAAGAATTTTAATCTTATCCTCTTTCAAACGGGCATCCTGCTTATCCTGAGAATGCCGGCATGCCTGTCTCTGTGCAGTCAGAGCCTTTACATACGCCTGTGTCGCCTGTTCCTTTGCGGCTCCCAGCTCTACGCCAAGCCCGATATATGCCTGAGCCTCTGATTTTTTCTGAAACTCATCCACATCACATTCGATAAAACGGATATTTCTGTCCCGAAAAATATTTGCAGCCATATCATAAAGGGCCTCGAATCTGGAACAGAAAATCCCCTCTTTGCCAAAATTTGCAATCCGGGGCACAAATACCGCATCACATTTTCCTTCCAGCGCCGCCACATGTCCCATAAACAATTTGCTGGACAGGCAGTTCTCATCGATACAGCATTTGTTTCCGGCCTCCATAATCAGCTTATCCGTCATGGGACTTACGACCACTTCATGACCCAATTCCCGAAAAAATGTCTCCCAAAGAGTCTTATATCTGTAATACAACAACGCACGCGGGATTCCGATTTTCATAAACAAACTCCTCTTTTTCAAACTTTGGTATGTAACTGTTCCGAACAGTTACTCCGTCAATCTATATATCCCAGTTTTCGAAAATATCTCAAATATGCCGCGATCATGCGGTCATCAATCGGAGGACACATGATACCGGTTCCTTCCAGAAAGATCTTTGTATTGGTCGCGTCATATATCGTTTCTTTGCTGAGAAAATGCCGCAGCATGCTTGGCTTTGAGCTTCCGTCATTTTCGAACAGGCACTCCAGCACAGACAATGCATTCGTGTTGGAATCCGATTTTCTCAGCTTATTTCTCCACACAAGAAATGGCGTATAATTTACCGTATAGCCGCAGCGTCTGACAGATTTCATCAAATCCCTCAGGCGAATCTTCTTCGGATTCACAATATGAAATGCCTGGGATACTGCCTGCTCTTTTCTTGAAATGTGAACGATCGCATTGCCGACATAATCCACCGGCGTCATATGGAGTGCGAATCCAATGGGCGGTACACTCTTCATCTGAATGCTTCCTACGATCATACGGCTTACCATATCTTCTACATTCCAGATACCATCCGCTGCTCCCACAATGTCGCCCGGACGATAAATCACGGTGCGCAGACCCCGGTCTTTTGCACGACAAACCAGCTTCTCGGATACCCATTTTGTCTCTGAGTATGCCAGTGTGAAGCCCTTTCCATTTGGCAGAGGATCATTCTCCATTGCAACGGTTCCTGCATAACGCGGTGTATCAAATACACTGTAAGAGGAAATATAGTGGAAATACTTTGGTTTTTTTGCGCATGCAAGGCGAAGCGCCTCACGGGTACCAAATACATTTGTTTTCTTCAGATATTCATACGGGAACACAAAGTTCAGCATGGCACCGTTGTGATAAACAGCATCCACCTCTTCTGCCAGCATTTCATATGTTTCTTCAGCAATGCCCAGATTCGGCTGCGTCAGATCACCCGGAACAGCCTTAATGTAAGCATCATACCCCTCTTTCCAGCAGTTGAACTTCTTCATGGCATCTACCACACGCTTCATACCTGCCGCCTCATCCTTTGCGCGCACATGACAGTAAATTTTCAGCCCGTCATGGGGCGCCTGCTCGATCAGGGCTCGGATCAGATTTGTCCCCAAAAATCCGGTTGCACCTGTCAGGAAAAACCTGCGGCAGTCCTCCGCAGTAACCGTATAATCCCCCTCCGGCGAAATCTCAGGCTCCAGCCGGGTCTCCGCCTTCCAGTCAACCTTCTTTCCGGTAATCTTTATACCGGACAACACTCTGCGCAGATATGCGGTAACACCCGCTACCGAAGAATCCTCCAGCAGTTCACGCAGATCCAGCTTTATATTAAACTTCTGTTCAATGCTGTTTACCAGCTCAAAACCTGTGAGAGAATCTCCGCCCAGCTCCAGGAAAGAATCTGTCAGGCTGTAATGATCGATCTTCAAAACCTTATCAAACACAGATTTCACCTGTCCCAGAAGCTCATCTCCGAACTTATCCAGACGCAGTCTGTCTCCCAGTCCTGCCGCACTGAGCTCCTGCACCGCATTTGCCTGCACATTTTGCTGATTTTTTGCATCTGCATCGTCTTCTTTTGCAGCTTTCTGTTTTTGGGTTTCAGTTCTGTCATCTGCCGGGCCATCTCCCCGCACTGCCAATGTACTGTAGATCACATCCAGCTTTTTATTGATATAGGCATCTTTTATTTTCAGGGTCTGTATCTTGCGGTTGTCCGTGCGGGGCAGACTGTCTTTTTTCACAAATACGATATCATGGAACGAAAATTCAAAACGATCTGCAATCACACGATTGATTCTGGCAGCCCGTTTCTCCAGGTTTGCAGCGGCGGATGTTTCCATACAAGCCACGATCCGCTCCTTGCGTTCTCCTGTAACTGCAAAAAACGCAATGGCTGCGCCCGTCATCTCCGGAATCTTCTTTTCCAGCTCCAGCATCAGATCTCCCGGATATATATTATGTCCGTTGACGATCATCATCTCCTTGAGGCGTCCGGTCAGATAGATCCGTCCTTCATGTAAAAAGCCAAGATCACCGGTACGGTAAAAATCTCCCTCATATCCTTCCACCCGGAAATGAAAGTTCTTATTATCCCTGATACCGCCCCAATATCCATCTGCGACAGAATCACCCTGCACACAGATCTCACCGATATGCAGGTCAGAATAGGCTTTGCGGGTCTTTGGATTTACTGCCAGCACGGTCAATCCGTCGATCGGTCTGCCGAGAGATACGATTTCCTTTGCATTTTCCGCATCGGATAACACAACACGGTTTTTCTGATACGCCTCATAGTCCAGCTTTAATGCACGGTAATCTCTTGCGGCCACAGAAACCAGACAAACCGCCTCCGCCAGACCATAGCCCGGCGCAGCCGCCAGATAGGGAGCCTTGAAAAGTCTGGAAAACTCCTCAATGGTGTGAGCGCTTACAAACTCAGAACCGTTCATCAGCATCGTGGTGTGGGACAGGTCGTATTTTGCGGCTTCCTCCTCGGAAAAGATTCTCGTACAGATATCGAACGCAGAACCCGGAGCCAGCGTCATGGTAAGTTTAAATTCTGACATCATCCGAATCCAGTTCTTCGGATTAGACAAAAACTCCATTGTATTCATGTAGTACCCGACTGCCTTCCTCGTACAGATGGGCATTATAACCGTAATGACAAGTCCCAGGTTGTGAAAAAACGGAACCCAGGTAGCCAGCGTCTCATTCTCAAAATCATATACCTTATCACACTGGTCCATCTGCTTCATAAGGTTTTTCCATGTGATACGCACACCCTTCGGCGCACTGGTAGAACCGGACGTATATTGCAGATATACCAGATCATCCGGCTGTGCCGGTACGATCACATCCGGTTTATGATAAATCACCAAACGGTCCGTATAGACACGTTTCAGGCGGATCACCTGAGGCAGCGCCTCTCTGATCAGACGTCCCGTAATATTTACACCGGACTCATGCTCCAGCTCATAGTTTGAAATCAGCGCACGGGGACTGCAGGATTTCAGCACTGAGATAAACCGGTCGACCTTCCCCTCATCCAATGGGGGCGGAATTACCGTAAATACAACGCCAGCCATCATGCAGCCTATAATTGCATACATGGTTCCAAAATCCTGCATGCAGAAAATAACCGCACGGTCTCCTTTCTTTAATCCCTTGCTGCGCAGCGTATATGCCATCTCCAATGACTTTTCATAAATCATCTGTATGGTAATATCCCGCACCTCTGCCTGCCCGCTCTCATAAGTTACCCAACGGTATAATACAAATTCAGGCTCCTGTTTGACTCTCTGTCTTAATATATTGATAATATTATTGGATATAAGTGACATCTGTTTTTCTCCGTTTTCAAATCTGGCGTATAAAAACACGCTGTTTTAATAATAGGCGAAAAACCTTTGATAATCAAGTTTTTCGCCTATTATTTTGAAAAGTTTATATTTTTTTTATAGTTCACCCATACAATCTTCCTGTTAGCTGATCTTATCCTGCATGAGATAAAATTACGATCATGACAGGTATCGTGACCAACGAACAGATCGTAGACACTGCCACCCCGATGGATGCCGCCTTGCTCTGTCTCGGATATGGCGCCGCTCCCATAGCTACCAGAGATGCTACCGGCATACCCGCTCCCACCGTAACAATACCAAGTAAGGTCGGATCATTCGTAAACAGATGCATAAACAGCCACACTAAGACCGGAATCACGATCAGACGAATCGGCAGCATAGGCCACACCGCTTTCTCTCCTTTTATCTCTTTGAGAGAAGCAGATGCAATGGACGCACCGATAATAATCATGGACAGAGGCGTTGTAATGCCGCCCACAAAATTCAGGCACTCTGTCACAATTCCCGGAATTGGAATATTTGCGAAATAGATGATCAACGCAATGATCGCCGCAATGATTCCGTTATTCATAAATTTCCGCAGAGAAAATGGTTCTTTTTTGAACTCCCCCGCTCCGATTGCCGCATCTTTGCTCAAAAAATGCATTCCCAGGGAAAAATACAATATATTAAATGGGAAATTAAAAATAGTGATATAGAAAATAGCGCTGTCACCGAAAATCGCCTGTACTACCGGATATCCCATAAACATGTTATTGGAAAAAATAAACATGCACATAAAGGTCCCCTTCAGGTGTGCCGGTACCCGGAGAATTTCAACGATCGCCCGGGCAAAAAAAGGCAGGATAGCATAGACAATAATGCCTGCCAAAAACAGCTTTAATACCATCTGGGGATTGTCATGGGACACGGTTGTAACGCTGGAAATGATCAATGCGGGGCATGTGATCTGCACAATGACCGTTGACAGATTTGCATTTGTTTTTGCATTTAAAATTCCTTTCCTGCCGAAATAAAATCCAATTATCATAGCAAGCAGCAGCTTACACATTGTTGTAATGATTGTCATAATAATTCACATTTCCTCCTTCTCTGCAGCATTTATCATTTCAGATAAGACTGTTATTTTATCATGCCGGAAATCCGCCTGTCTGTATAGCAGTATACTAATGTCCCGCCGGCTTGCGCTCCATCAATTCTCTTTCCCTGGTCAGATCCGCGTGCATCAATGCTACAAAGACAATTCCAAGAAGCACCGCTGCGCCCCAGACTGCCTTCCCCAGGAAAATCTGACACAACATCGTAGATGCCACGCCGCCTGCCACAAACACCAGCAGCATACTCACATGAAGCCATGCCCTCCGGACACTGGCTTTATCCTCCACACAGCCTCACTCCTTTTTTCACGAATCTTCTATGTTCAGCAGCTTCCCGTTTTCGCAACAAATGCCGCCTTTCACCTGTCGGTGAAAAGCAGCATTTCGTGTTTTCATCATATACTTTACATTAGCGCATCTCTGCCAGAATATGTTTTTTTACCGCAGCAAACGTCTCCGCGCTCAGATCATGCTCCAGCTTGCACGCATCCTCTGCCGCCCTCTTTTCATCTACGCCAAGGTAAACCAGCCATTCTGTCAAAAGTAAATGTCTCTCGTAAATAGATTCCGCAATCTCAAGACCTTTCTCTGTCAAAGTGATAAATCCGCTCTTATCCATATTGATATAACCATTCAAACGGAGATTTTTCATGGCAACGCTGATACTTGGTTTTGAAAAATTCATATCCACCGCAATGTCGATGGAACGCACAACCGGCAGTTGTTTGCTCAGTCTCAAAATACACTCCAGATAGTCTTCTGCTGATTGATGGATTTCCATAGTAAACCTCCTACATTTCATATTATCAACAGTATACCACAACTCTCCACCAAAGCACAAACATAACTTTCTTTTCTGAAAAAAAATTCTTAAATGAAAAAGTAAATTCTACCCTGTACCGGAATTTAGTCTTTCACAAAATTCACAGTTGATGTATCATAACATATTG
>CAYRZL010000076.1:0-85 GCA_964428795.1 uncultured Lachnospiraceae bacterium
GCTCGCATTCACTAAGTAGTCATATTATACCCTGTTCACTAAATTCATGCTTCGCTTCTGCTCGCATTCATTAAGTGTCCATGTA
>CAYRZL010000076.1:185-12237 GCA_964428795.1 uncultured Lachnospiraceae bacterium
GCTCGCATTCACTAAGTAGTCATATTATACCCTGTTCACTAAATTCATGCTTCGCCACTGGCTTGCATTCACTAAGTGGTCATATTATACCATAACACGGGAAAAATTCACACCGATTGCCGCACATCACTAATACAAAAAATGCATAACTTTTTTCTTCCCGAATTTCATTCGTTTTGCATTTTAATCTGCTCATTCTGAATCAATGGGTATCTTACCAGGTGAATATCATCCAGTTTTTCTTTATACAGATCAACTCCTGTTATCTGGTGATTGTCATAAGTAGTGTAGTAATAAATACCTTTACTTGTATTACAGCAGGAGGTATAAAGCGTCATTTCATATGTTCCATCATTTAACTCACAGCAGCCTCTCTGCTGTTCTACAGAACCAAGGATGTGAAAAAACTGATTGATGCTCTCTCCTTCCTCATTCCCGGAAACAGAATTTACCTTTGTGAATGCCGCTCTGACAAAGCGGGATTGTGAGGATAAATCTCCCGGGAGCCCCAGTGCTCCCATGCCGCGACTGTAAATGTGAAATGACATGCTGTCAGAAAAATTATTCTTCGGCTCTTTCGGTGACAACTGCATATAATTATTTAAATGAAACATCTGCTCCAAAAATGGAGGATTGTTAGTTAACACTCCCAATATATTATCATAAACCTTTATTCCCTCTTTTACACACTCCACCGTAATCGCTTCGTTATCATCCGCAATCAGCCAGTGAAGCTGTGCCGGGGGCATTCCCTCACAGAAAGGCGTATCTGTAAGATTAAGCCTCCTTAATAATACCCGCACCTCTTCTACTCCGGCACATTGGCAAAGAATCCATGGAATAAACTCAAAAGATGCCACATTATCCCTGCCCGGGGTCTTTTGTTTATAATCCGCATTTCCCACAAAATTTAAGCCTGCCATTGCAAGCCCCTTCTCATTGACCGCATCATAATACAATGGATATCCGCCTGACACATGCGCCATACCGATCATTGCATAATGGTGTTTCCTGACACCCATATTTCGAAAAGTAAGAGAAAAATTGCGGGGTGTTATAGTAATCTCCTCCCCATAGGAGAAATTATGATCCAGGGTCCGCCCGAAATAGAAATCCTTTGTTTTATACGTTGCTGCTGTACACATAACATCACCTCATCTATCCGGTTTATTATCCGGTTTCCTATTTACATAAATAATATAAACACTCCTTCACCAATTATCCATTGAAATATTTTTACCATGTTCAACCGCTGCAATCTGTGTTAGAATGATAGAAACCGATGCAGGTAAACCTTCGAGTTTGTACACGGAGCGTTAAGATCATGAAAACAATAGCCATTATTGCAACAGGCGGAACCATCGCCGGAACAGGACAGCAGGGAAAATTAAACATAAAAAAATTGGGTTATAATATTTTATAGACCAGAATTTATCAAAGAAAACAGGAGGTACTCATGAATATTGCAGTTCGTTATTACACCAGATCAGGAAACACACAAAAGCTCGCTATGGCGATTGCAGACACCGTCGGCGTAAAAGCCGAAAATGTCTCTGTTCCACTGTCAGAAAAAACAGATATCTTATTTTTAGGAAGCTCCGTTTACGCCGGAGGCGTTGATCCTGCTGTGAAGATTTTTCTGGAAGAGAACGCAGAAAACATCGGTCAGATCGTAAACTTCAGCACAGCAGCTTTGCTCAGTTCCACCTATAAGCAGGTAAAAAAACTGGCAGATGAAAACGGAATCAAAATGGCAGAAGCTGAATTTCACTGTCGGGGTTCTTTTGCATTCCTGCATAAAAACAGGCCAAACACGAAAGATATCAACAACGTAAAAATTTTCGCACAACAATTTGCCGGCAGATAAAAACCAGGGTGCAAATCCCCATGATCCAACATATATTTCTCGCCCTGAATGCCTTTATGTAGGATGCTTCTATCTCGCTTTTTTCCGCGCGGAAAATGGTCCGGATCTCCTGCTGCTTCTTCTCAGGATTTGTTTTCCAGCCGGAAAAATCCGACCATTTTCCGGGAATCAGCTCCTTTAGCCAGGACATATCCCGGTAGAAATCAAACCGCAGCATCTGACCCGAAATACCGTACTGACTGATAAAGCTTTTCCCCGTCAGATATGCGTCCGTCTCTTCCTCCAAAAAGATACTGATTCTCTCAAAGGTTTCCCCCTCTTTTGGCTGCATCGTCTCACAGATCATCAATTCTTCCGGTTCTTCGATCACGCCGCAGACTGTCAGATTTCTGTCTTTATATCGAATCTGCTGTCCTTCCACCTGATGGCTTCCAAATAGCTTTTCCGCCAGACGTACACCGATCAGACATCCCTGCTCATTCTCCGTCGAAAGATTTTTTCCAAACGGAAGAATGCAGCGGGACGAACCATACACCTCAATCACACTTACCGTATCCTCATAATCTTCTTTTGCTCTCTGTATATCTGTATCTCGTTTTACATCTGACTGTTCTTTATTTTCCTGCAATGCCGCATTTTGCAGTTTAAGCGCCTTTATCTGCCCCTGAATATCCTCAATCTGTTCTGCGAGATCTTCAGGATCCCGACGCTTCCAAGGGGAATCCCGATGCGGACAAAAATCTGCCATTCTCCCGCCCCGTCAATCCTGGCTGCTTCGATAATATCTTTTGGAATACTGCAAAAAAAGCGGTACATGATAAACACAGAAAAGGTAGAAAAGATTCCGGGCAAAATCACTGCCATCCCGGTAAAATTGCTGATATCTTCCTCCGTCAGCGCCACATATTCTACACCATAAACCTCATCACCGTCCGCCTTCTTCCATGATGCAGAATCCGCATAATAAAGCTCCCGCAGAAGATGTTTCGCGGCTCTTGGCTGCATCACATTTTCCGTTGTCCCCTGGCAGTCCTGCGTTCCGGGCTGGAGGTCATCTCCAAAACCACAAATCCCCGGGAACAGAAGCATTATATTCAGTTAATGTCATCAGAGACAGCCCGCACGCAGACGTTAATCGAGAATATGCTGATACTGTGATGCGGAAAAGCCTCTGATCTTTGAACGCTTCTACCGGGCGGACCAGGCGCATACGGACAAAGAACATTTTGGTCTTGGACTTTGTATTGCAAAAGCAATCATGCAAAAACATGGCGGGACAATCCAGGTGGAGGACTGCCCCGGCGGAGGAAGCTGTTTTATCGTAAAACTATACCTTACTGCGTTTCACGATTTGTAATTCATACCCTAAAGCATTCAGAACATTGCAAAATATTTTTAAAGAAGGACTATTTTCTTTTCTTTCTATTCTTGAAACAACCTGCTGCCTGCTTCCTATCATTTCTGCCAAATCTCTCTGTGTGACATTTTCAGCTTTTCTAAGGGCAATCATTTCTCCAATTAAACGATACTCTTCTCTGGAATCATCCCATAATCTTCTAAATTCCAAATCATTTTCCCTTTTTTCTTCTATCACCTTGTCAATATTAACTTCCACAAATGGCATAAGCAGACCTCCTTTTTATATGAATGATTTTCCTAATTCTTTTCCCATCTTTTAAACCTCACCTGCTCCATTTTTCCTTCTTCCAAACATTTTAATACAGAATAAGCATCTACACGCTCATCGTTAGGCAGGGAATCTACATAATTCCAATATCAGATTTTTTCCTGATCTTGATTGAAAATAGTATAATTTCATACTTCACCCTTTTCTTATGTTTATGTTACAACTTTTTTGTTGTATTGTCAAAACATCTTTTCTTCATGCTTATAAACACTATTATCTAAATTATGTGAAAAATGGCGAATGCCAGAATCTTTACCTGCTTTGATATGACCGGAATCGGCAGCAGGTGACACGTTTCACATATATATCAGAGATCTTTCTCTGATATATATGATTATAAACAAGAACTTTTGTTGCGTCAATAATTATGAATATTTTTAAATACTATTTCTTTTCTTCAATCTATCGGCAAGTGGAAAATTTCTATGATAAATACCATTGTCAACAAAGGTTTTATGCTGACGCCCGTTATGGTTCTGTTGTCAACTCTTATGGGAATAAACGGTATTTTAGTCAGCCAATTACAGAAAACATTATGGCAGCCATTCTGTTCGTTATTTATGTGATCGTTATTAAAAAAGAAGGGTTTACCCAATCAAAAAACACTGCAGTCCCTTAAATCTAAAGGACTGCAGTGTTTTTATCTTTTATTTGCTCAAATCACATTTGCGGATTGCAGCTCTGACAGCAAGAATGCGAGATGGACTGACGGACAATTCATCCACTCCCATTCTCAGGAATGTCTCCGTCAATGTCACATCTGCTCCCAGCTCTCCGCAGATTCCTACCCAGGCGCCGCCCTTATGACCATTTTCTATAGTAGTCTGAATCGCTTTCAAGACAGCCGGATGATGAGAATCATAAATATTATCCAACCGCGGATTCTGACGGTCGATCGCCAATGTGTACTGAGTCAGATCATTGGTACCGATGGAGAAAAAGTCCACTTCCTTCGCCAGATCTTCCGATATCCACACAGCCGCCGGCGTCTCGATCATAACGCCCTGCTCTACCTGACCGTAGCTGATTCCGTCACGATCCAGCTCCTGTTTCACCTGTTCCACGATCTCTTTGATCTGCTTTATCTCATTCACAGAAATAATCATCGGATACATAATGGCAACATTGCCGAAATAGCTGGCACGCAAAATTGCACGAAGCTGTGTTTTAAACACGTCCTGCTGATCCAGACAGATGCGGATTGCCCGGTATCCCATAGCCGGATTATCCTCATGATCCAGATTGAAATAATCCACCTGTTTGTCTGCTCCGATATCCAGCGTGCGAATGATCACTTTTTTCCCTGCCATAGTTTCTGCCACCGCACGGTATGCCTTGAACTGCTCTTCTTCTGTAGGGAATGTCTCAGACTGCAAATACACAAACTCGGAACGGAACAGTCCGATACCTGCCGCATCATTTTGAAGCACCGCGGGTACATCCCCCACACCACCGATATTAGCATACAGCTTGATTGATTTTCCATCCATCGTAACCGTCTCTTTGCCCTTCAGTTCCAGAAGCAGACGGGCTTTTTCCTCATCTTCCTTCTTTTTCTGCCCGTATTTTTCCAATGTCTCAGCATCCGGATTCACATACAAAATACCCTCGTATCCATCCACAATGCCCATCTGTCCATCCATATCCTCAGAATAATGAATACCGATCAATGCCGGAATATTCATCGTTCTTGCAAGAATGGCTGTATGAGAATTGGTGGAACCATGGCGTGTCACGAAAGACAATACCAGCGATTTATCCAACTGAACCGTTTCTGACGGAGCCAGATCATCTGCGACAAGAATCACCGGTTCATCCGCATCCAGATTTCCTGTCTCCGCACCCTGAAGAATTGCAACGACCCGGTTGCTGATATCTTTTACATCTGCTGCTCTGGCTTTCATATATTCGTCATCCATAGCTGCAAACATGGCGGAGAAATTGTCCCCCGTCATGGCCACTGCATATTCAGCGTTCACCTGCTGGGATGTGATCATATTTGTAACGGATTCCACAAAATCAGGATCATCCAGCATCATCTGATGTACTTCAAAGATAGCCGCATTGGTTTCTCCAACTTCCCTGAGTGCCTTTTCGTATAGCTGCGCCAACTGAAGTTTCGCTTTTTCTTTCGCCTGTTCAAAACGAAGAACCTCTGACTGCGTGTCCCCGACTTTCACACGCTTTACTTCATGGTCGTTTTTTCTGTAAATGGAAAGCCTCCCGATGGCAATTCCTCCAAAAACACTTTTCCCCTGTAACTGCATAAAAACTCCCTTTCTTTACTGCTTTACGGTCTCAGCTTTTCTACATCTTTTCATAATCGTTCAGACCTATTTCAAAAATGTCTGTTCCTGAACAATTACAGATTTTCTTTAAAGAAAGCCTCAAGCTCTGCAATTGCCTGATCTTCTCCTTCACCGTCTGCTTTTACCGTGATCTCCATACCGCATTTTACGCCCAGAGACATTACACCCATGATACGCTTTGCATCTACCTCTCTGCCGCCTTTTTCAATTTTTACAGCACAGTTGTAGCCTGCTGCCTGTTTTACCAAAACACCTGCTGGTCTTGCATGGATTCCTTCCGGATCTGTAATTGTGTAAGTAAATGATTTCATGATGTTTCTCCTTTCGATTTGCATATATTTTTTATTTTATAATTCGTTCGTAACTGCCCCGAACAGTTACTTTCCTTCTAAAAGTATGCCCTGTTAAACTGCCCAAGCAGATTCTGCACTGCTTCCTTTGTCGCCATCCCCTCTGAGAAAGCGGATGCTGAACCTGTGCAGACACCGGTATAAAATGCCTGCTCATAATCATTGGATGCCAGATAACCCGCTACAAAGCCTGCTACCATGGAATCTCCGGCTCCCACGGAGTTTTGTACGGTTCCCCTCGGCGCTTCCGACTGAAATACCTGTCCGTCCGCGGCGAGAAGTACCGCACCCTCTCCTGCCATGGAGATCAGCACATTTTCTGCGCCTTCCTCCTGCAATTTCCGTGCATATGGTATCACCTCATCTCTCGTATTCAGAGAAACACCATATATTTCTCCCAGCTCATGGTTATTTGGTTTCACCAGAAATGGGTGATACTTCAGCACGTTCATGAGGAGATCTTTTGTTGCATCCACAACAATTTTAAGATGTTTGTCTGACAACCGTTTCATAATATCACTGTACATCGTCTCCGGCATTACGGAAGGGATTGATCCTGCCAGCACAAGCACATCTCCATCCTGTAATCCGTCCAACTGCTCATACAATTTATTGATATCTTCATCTGCAATCTCCGGACCCATTCCGTTAATTTCAGATTCCTCGTCAGATCTTATTTTTACATTGATACGGGACAACCCGTTTTTCACTTTGATAAAATCGGACCGGATACCCACATCCTGCAAACGTCTGGATATCTCTTCTCCGGTAAATCCTGCCATAAATCCCAATGTTGTGCTGTCCTGACCGAGATTTTTCAGCACTAAAGATACATTGATTCCCTTTCCGCCCGGGTTCATGATCTCTCTGTTTGTGCGGTTTACTTCACCCAAAGTAAGATGATCTACGGACACAATATAATCAAGAGACGGATTAAATGTCACTGTATATATCATACGCTTTACCTCTTTTCTTTTCAGCGGATTTTTAAGACAATTTCTCTAAAATCCATGCCACATCTGTAGTCGTTTTCATCTGTTCCATCACTTCTTCATCTTCCAGTGCCTCACAGATTTTTGACAAAAGATCCAGATGCTCATCTCCGATTCCTGCGATACCGAATACCAACTGTGCTTTTTCATCTCCAAAATCCACACCTTCCGGATACTGCACCAGTACGATTCCGGTTTTCTTTACCGCACCCTTCGCATCGGTCGTTCCGTGGGGAATTGCAAGACCCATTCCCATATAGGTAGTCACCAGTTTTTCACGCTCGATCATGGCATCCACATAAGACGGATCCACACAGCCCTGTTTTACGAGAAGCTCTCCTGCTGTACGAATTGCCTCTTCTTTTGTCACAGGCGTCTGATGTAATAAAATACCATTCTCGTCGATCACCTGTTTTTTCTCCGGCTCTGCCGCTTTCTCTGTCTGAGCCTCTTCTGCAGCCGCTTCTGTCTCAGGCGATGCCTTCACCGTTTCGTCTGCCGGAATTTCCTCCGCTTTCTCTTCCGGCTTCGTGGTCAATGCTTCATACAGCTCATCCAGCGCCGGATCTGCCAGGAAGTTACCAATAGTAACCAGTTTTGCCCCAGGTGCGGATTTCCTTGCACGGGCAGCCAGCGTTTCCTGTACGACTGCAATATCACAATCAGAAGGAATGTTATCTACCGATGTATTTTTTACGATGATCTCAGGACGCACATCTTTCAGACGGTTGCGGAATTTGGTAGCACCCATAGCAGATGATCCCATACCTGCATCACATGCAAAGATAATTTTCTTAACTTCTGCGGAATTGACCGGTCCGTCATTTTCGATGGCAACAGCCTGACCCTTAGACTCCGCCTTCATCTGCTTCATCTGCTTCTGGGCATCCTCCAGACTTCCTTTCTTCGCGCCTGTAGCACGGACAATAAAGCTTGCAATAACAAACGATACTGCGGTTGCGATCAGCACACCTATGATCGTGGGCACCATGCTGTCCTTCGGTGTCATGGACAGGAAGGAAATGATAGATCCCGGTGACGCCGGCGCTTTGAGTCCGCATCCCATAACGTTAAAGAATGCAATCGCACATGCATTTCCGGCAATCGGTGCAATAATTACAGCCGGATTCATGAGAATATATGGGAAATATATTTCATGAATACCACCCAGGAAGTGAATGATCACTGCACCCGGTGCAGACTGTCTGGTTGTTTTATCTTTGCAGAAGAAACAATATGCAAGCAGAACACCAAGACCCGGACCCGGATTTGCTTCCAGCATATACATAATGGATCGTCCTGCACTGACCGCCTGTTCCGCTCCGATCGGTGTGAAGATACCATGATTGATGGCATTATTCAGGAACAATACCTTCGCCGGTTCAATAAATATCGCAACCAGTGGAAGCAGACTGTGGCTCATCAGGATACTTACGCCTGCTGACAAAACATTCAGGATTACCGTCATAACAGGTCCGATGACAAAGTATCCCACAATGGCGATCAACATACCTATAATACCTACTGAGAAATTGTTGATCAACATCTCAAATCCGGCAGGCATATGACCTTCCATTTTGTCATCAAAAATCTTAATTGCCAGTCCTGCCAGTGGCCCGATCACCATTGCGCCAAGCAGCATCGGCTGTCCGTCCGTACCGCCTACACCTGCGATACATCCCATAACCGCAATGGCTCCCATGACACGTCCACGCTCACCGCCTACCATAGCTCCGCCGGTAGATGCGATCAAAATGGGTAATAAATAAGTTAACATATATGGCTGGATTGATGCCAGTTTCTCGTTCGGAATCCATCCATCTTCAATAAATAATGCTGTAATAAGTCCCCATGCAATGAATGCCCCGATATTAGGCATTACCATGCCAGACAAAAATTTACCAAATTTCTGTACACCTGATTTCATTACTCCGCTCCTTTTAATAAACGGACTGGGTAACCTCATATCTTATAGTAACTGGACTCCTTCTCTTTCACATTCTTCTCGAAATTCTTCCGAAATATTCTGATCAGAGATAACCATATTTACATCTCTCAGATCGCAAATATGAAATGTACTCTTTTTGTCAGTTTTAAAAGAATCCATGAGCACAATTTTCTCTGTTGCTTTCTGCAAAACAGCCTGCTTCAAATAAGATTCCATCAACACGCCGCAGGTAAATCCACTGTCAGAGGAATAACTGGTAATTCCCATGATAGCCAGATCAAAGTTCACATGCTTCAGTGACTCGATCGCCTGCATTCCACATACGCTCATACTGTACTGATTCAATTCACCGCCCGGTACAAAGATCTTCGGATGCTGAAGCTTTGCCAACTCCATCACACACGTCATACTGCTGGTAAAAATGAAATTGGGCTGATCCGGCCAGATTTTTGCCAGTGTCGTGGTCGTACTTCCCGAATCCAGAAAAACCGTAGTATTTGGTCTGATAAGAGGCAGCATTTTCTGTGCGATTTCCTGCTTTTCTTCCACATTTCGTACGGAACGCCGCCCAAGCAGATCATCTGTTCCCAAAACTACTTCCACAGATCTGGCACCTCCGTGGACACGTACAATCCGTTTCGTCTCATCCAGAAGCTTCAGATCCGTGCGAAGTGTCATCTCAGACACACAGGAAAAGTGTTTCTTCAACTGAGCAAATGTGATATTCCCCTTTTCGTTGATAAAATCTACAATTGCATTTCTGCGCTGTTCCATTGAGTCCATATACGTCCCTCCCTGCGCCAGTCCATCCCGCAGAGAAAGATATGACTAACGCTTACTCTTCTACAAAATTACTAAGCAGATATTCCTCTGCTTCCGGACACCATAAACCTTTGTTTGTATCCAGAATATCCGCCAATGCTGTAAAACGCTCATCCTCAGCACCTTTTGCACGGAAATCCTCCAGTGCAGTCAAAGGCATATTCAGATGTGTATAAATCAGCTTTTTACCACCCGGAATCTTCGGAAGATTCAGAGTTGTCTCTGCTGCTGCATCAAGACCACCCACATGTGTAACCATAACAGCCGGATTGATTCTCTTTGCCGCTGTCAGCTCCAGAGATTCGATCATGTCTGCCGTATTGCCGCCTGTCGTGCCCATAACATGAGTAGAATTGTAATGTACATCATAGAAATTCAGTTTTGCACTGAACTGATTGTCGGTAGGACCTGCAAAGAAATTCAGACAGCCATCTCTGCCAAGAACTCCGCTGCTTTGCTCTACCACTGCCGCTACCGGCGCATAGCAGAGAACATCATCAAAACCTGTACCTCCGGTCAAAGCTCTAAGCTCTGCAACCGGATCTTCCATATCGCCGGTATTTACAAAGTGAAGCTCGATTCCGTCCGCTTTTGCTTCGCTTACCGGGAAAAGCTCCTCTGCACGATCCAGACGTGTCTGGTTTACATCCGTCACAACGATCATAGACGGACGTACATCTCTGTGCAGTGCGTAGGTCAGTGCACCCAGTCCCATCGGACCTGCACCTGCCATGATCGCCATCTTTCCGCCCTCTTTGATACCCATCTCATGATGGTATACGCCCATTTTTGTATGATATGCCGCATTGAACGCACCAATGCTGCAGGACATGGGCTCTGCCAGAGATGCTTCATAATATGCACGTCCCTTATACTCAAGAAGACATCCCAATTCCATTACCTCTGCAGGAATGATGCAGTATGTTGCATCTCCGCCAAAAAATTCATAAGAATATCCCGGGCTCCACATGGTTCCTTTGTAGTTCAGTGCAGGCTGTAAGGTAAATTTCATACCCGGTTTGAATTTGTCCTGGTGAGCAGCTCCCACTTTCACAATATCACCTGCAAACTCGTGTCCCATAATTGCCGGATGGTCAGCTACATCTTCATGTACGCGCTTATGCTCTGTTCCCAGGATCGCACATTTGTAGGTAGACATACAAATGCTGTCGGAAACAACCTTCACAAGGATCTCATCATCCTTAATTTCCGGAAGTTCAAATTCATCCAGTCTTAAATCATTTGCGCCATGAAGTCTTACTGCTTTTGTTTTCATTTTTTGTTCCCCTTTCATTATATAATTTTCGTTCCAAAAGTCAATTCTTTTGTTTCAAAAGTGTGATTTTATTATAATAACAATTTATCTCCTTGTCAATACTTTTATATCAACAATTTTATTTATTTTTTTATGTTTTTTGCTTTTGTTTCAATTCTTCTTTTTTCAAAGTAAAAACGTTTACTTTCCAAATCATGAAAAGCAAACGTTTTTACTTCATATCACAAATTCATAGCACAAAATTAGTGATTATACCTATTTTATTTATTACCTTTACCATACTTATACGGTTATACCATGATTTTTTAAAATCGCCTCAAGTTCAGCAATTTTGATAGCCTGTTCATTGATCGTCGTATCCTTTTCTCTTAATTCATCCTTACTCTTACTGAGTTCTTCCTTCGCCTTGCTTAATAATTCCTTTTTTTCTTCCTGCGTCTGCTTCAATAATTTTTCCAGTCGGTCTGCTCTTTCAAATTCACACTCTATTAACGGCATTGCCATCTCGCTCACCACCCTCATCAACTGCTCATTTTTACTTGTTACCCGAATCATCGCTTTGTACAACAGATCCAGAATCGTTTTCTGATCCAGCTGCGTAAGCTGACCTCTATTCACCGCCTCGTTTAATATAAGTATAATCTCATTATAAAAACGAATCAATTCTTTTTCCACCTTATTGATATCCGGCTTTCTTTTCTCGTTACAGTTCAGTTACTGTTCAGCCCGCGTCATTCGCAAAGCCACACCTAATGTGAGGAGACACCTATCTCATATGCCACATATTCATGATCAAAATGA
>CAYRZL010000077.1:0-11637 GCA_964428795.1 uncultured Lachnospiraceae bacterium
ACAAGCCGGTATTAAGCTTCTGTAAAATTTCGGTTTACCGGAGGTGGGGAACGCCACCTCGGGGAAATTTGTTTGGTTTCCAAAAGATGCCCTGGAACAGGTGCGGACACTGATTTTGCCAGAAGGGGACAGAGAATCAAATGCGCCGAGCAACAACCCATTTTTGTTGCGCAGGCGCAAATAAAGGATTGTCTGTCCCCTTCTGAGAAAAATCCAGTGCAAAGAAGTGCGAAAGAAAATCATCCTCTTAGCAGGACTGGAAGACATGCGATGCCTCACAATCCCCAAAACATCCGGCACCACAGCCTACCGTCAGAGCGATAAACCGAAATTTATTTGTTGAAAAGGTCAGGGGATTGTGATATACTCCAAATAGTTATGCGGAGAAGTGTACATTTCCGTAAATAAACAAAAAGGAGTATATATCATGAAACATGTAAAAACATTAAATACAAAGAAACTTCAGAACACAGTAAAAAAAGGCGGATGCGGTGAGTGCCAGACATCCTGCCAGTCTGCTTGCAAAACATCCTGCACAGTAGGAAACCAGAGCTGTGAGCAGAAATAAGTCCTTGCTTTCGAGAGAAAAATATATGATAGGATAATACGCAAAAGACCGTTCGCAGAGGCGTACGGTCATTTGTGTGTTTTCAGCGTTGGAAGTTAAGAGCAGTTTTGTTTGCTTTTGTTCCGTATTTTTACTATGAGGGAAAGGAACTGTAAAAAGTGGTTCATCAGTATAAAAATAACGGTTATAACATTGTGCTGGATGTGAACAGCGGAGCGATTCATGTGGTGGACGATGTGACCTACGACGTGATCGAGCGGTTTGAGACCACAGACAAAGAAACGATCATCTCTCAGTTAAGGGATACATATCCGGCAGAGGAGATCAGCGAGGCTTATGACGAAGTTGTGGAATTGAAAGCCGGCGGTCAACTGTTTACAACAGATGAGTACGAGGATTATATTATAGATTTTAAAAAGCGTCAGACAGTAGTAAAGGCATTGTGTCTGCATATTGCCCACGATTGCAATCTGGCATGTCGTTACTGTTTTGCAGAAGAAGGAGAATATCACGGACGCAGAGAGCTCATGAGCTATGAGGTTGGAAAACAGGCGTTGGATTTCCTGATTGCAAATTCCGGAAACAGGCGCAATCTGGAAGTGGATTTCTTTGGCGGTGAGCCTTTGATGAATTTTCAGGTGGTAAAAGATCTGGTGGCTTACGGAAGGGAACAGGAAAAGATTCACGATAAAAATTTTCGCTTCACCCTGACGACCAACGGTGTGCTGCTGAATGATGACGTGATGGAGTTTGCTAACCGGGAGATGGCAAACGTGGTGTTGAGCATTGACGGAAGAAAAGAGGTCAACGATTTTATGAGACCGTTCCGCAATGGAAAAGGCAGTTATGACCTGATTGTGCCAAAATTTCAGAAGTTTGCCGAGAGCAGACATCAGGATAAATATTATGTGAGGGGTACGTTCACCCATCACAATCCGGATTTTTCAAAAGATGTACTGCATTTGGCGGATCTGGGCTTTAAGCAGATATCGGTGGAGCCTGTGGTGGCGCCGCCGGAAGCAGATTACGCAATTCAGGAAGCGGATCTGTTGCAGCTATTTGCAGAGTATGATGCTCTGGCAAAAGAGATGGTGGAGCGTGCAAAAAATGGAAATGATTTCAATTTTTTCCATTTTATGATCGACCTGGAAGGGGGCCCCTGTGTGGCAAAACGATTGTCCGGCTGCGGTTCCGGTACAGAGTATCTGGCTGTGACTCCGTGGGGTGATCTGTATCCATGTCATCAGTTTGTGGGAAATGAAGCATTTCTCATGGGAAATGTGTGGGAAGGCGTAAAAGCCACGGAGATTCGTGATGAGTTTAAGTGCTGCAACGTATACGCAAAAGAAAAATGCAGAAACTGTTTTGCAAGATTTTACTGCAGCGGCGGATGTGCGGCGAACTCCTACAATTTTCATGGTAATATTAACGATGCATACGACATTGGATGCGAGCTTCAGAAGAAACGTATCGAATGTGCGATCATGATAAAAGCTGCTTTGGCAGAATAGAGTAAAGAAAGGATGGACATTATGAAGAAAGGAAAAGGATTGGCTACGTTGATCATCATGCTGGCGATCATTGCGGGCCTGTTCTATTACTCAGCAAACATCATCACCAACACGCAGGACAAGGAGTCTGATAAGGGCATCAAGCTGGGCCTTGATCTGGCTGGTGGTGTGAGCATCACATATCAGGTAGTGGGTGACGAGGAACCCAGTGCGGAGGATATGAGCGATACGGTATACAAACTACAGAAACGTGTGGAGACCTACAGTACAGAAGCAACCGCATATCAGGTTGGCGATGATCGTATCGCTATCGAGATTCCTGGAGTGTCAGATGCAAATGAAATCTTGGAGGAGCTGGGAAAACCGGGTTCATTGGAATTTCAGACCCCGGACGGGGAAGTGTTTATGACCGGAGATCAGGTGGCTGATGCACAGGCAGGCACTGCCCAGGACGAACTGGGCAACAGCGAGTATGTGGTGTCTTTAAGTTTGACAGATGAAGGTGCAGAACTGTTTGCAGACATGACATCTGCAAATGTGGGAAATGCACTCCCTATCGTATATGATGGGGAAATCATCAGCTATCCTACGGTAAATGAGGCGATTACCGGAGGACAGGCGCAGATTTCCGGCATGGAAAGCTACGAGGCGGCAGAGGCACTGGCGTCCCAGATACGTATCGGTTCGCTGTCATTGGAGCTGGAAGAGTTGCAGTCTGAGGTGGTAGGCGCGAAGCTTGGTTCCGAAGCCATTTCTACCAGTCTGAAGGCGGCAGTTATCGGAATCGTTATCGTTATGGTATTTATGATCATATTTTATCTGGTACCGGGCATCGCAGCAGCTTTGTCCCTTCTGATCTACACGGGCATTGTGCTGGCGATCCTGAATCTGTATCAGATCACATTGACGCTGCCCGGCATTGCGGGAATCATCCTGGGCATTGGTATGGCAGTGGATGCAAACGTTATTATCTACGCTCGAATCCGGGAGGAGATCGGAGCGGGAATAAGCGTGCAGAATGCGATCCAGACCGGGTTTAAAAAGGCGTTATCCGCAATTCTGGACGGTAATATTACCACATTGATCGCGGCTGTCGTATTGGGACTGAGAGGATCCGGTACGGTAAAAGGATTTGCCTATACGCTGGCGATCGGCATCGTGGTATCCATGTTTACCGCACTGGTGATTTCCAGACTGCTCGTAAAATCATTCTATGCCTTGGGTGTGAAGGATGTAAAATTCTATGGAAAGAAAGTGGATAGAAAACCGGTCAACTTCCTGGGCAAAAGAGGAGTGTTCTTTATCGCTTCCCTGGCAGTTATTGTCATTGGATTTGTCGGCATGGGTATCAACAAATCACAGGATAACGGTATTTTAAACTACAGCCTTGAATTTAAAGGCGGTACATCTACCACGGTAACATTTAATGAAGATTATACCATTGAAGAGATAGATTCCGAGATCGTTCCTTATGTTGAGGAAGTGACCGGAGACGGCGGTATTGAGACCCAGAAGGTTGAGGGAACCAATGAAGTTATTATCAAGACACGTTCCCTGAATCTGGAAGAGCGCGAGGAGCTGACGCAGACTTTGGTGGACAATTTCGGCGTGGATGAAGATACCATTACCACTACGAATATCAGCGCTACCGTAAGCAGCGAGATGAAATCCGATGCGGTATGGGCGGTCGTGATCGCAACAATTTGTATGCTGATTTATATCTGGTTCCGGTTTAAGGATGTTCGTTTTGCAAGCAGTGCGGTTATTGCATTGATTCATGACGTATTGATCGTTCTGGCATTCTATGCACTGGCAAGAGTATCTGTAGGTAATACCTTTATTGCCTGCATGCTGACAATCGTGGGATATTCTATCAATGCAACTATTGTCATCTTCGACCGTATACGTGAGAATATGAAGAGCGTTACGGGAAGAGCACAGACCAGAGAAAAAGTTAAAGAAGTGGTAAATGAATCCATTACACAGACGCTGACACGAAGCATCAATACAACCGTTACCACATTTATTATGGTATTTGTATTGTTCCTGCTTGGCGTTACATCTATCCGGGAGTTTGCACTGCCGCTGATCGTGGGCGTTGTCTGCGGTGGTTATTCATCTGTATGCATTACAGGTGCACTCTGGTATGTATTTAAGACAAAATTTGGAAAGAAAGCAATCAGAGAGTAGAAGGATATTCGGTGCTGTATAATGATTTGGGCATAATAGTGGAGGAATAAACATGTATTCATTGGAAGAAGTAAAAGCAGTAGATGTGGAAGTGTATGACGCGATCAATGACGAAATGGACAGGCAGAACAGTCATATTGAGTTGATTGCATCTGAGAACTGGGTAAGCCCGGCTGTGATGGCCGCAATGGGAAGCATTATGACAAACAAATATGCGGAAGGATATCCTGCAAAGAGATATTATGGCGGATGTGACTGCGTGGATGTAGTAGAAAATCTTGCGATTGAGCGTGCGAAAAAGCTGTTTGGCGCAGAGTATGTCAACGTACAGCCCCATTCCGGCGCACAGGCAAATATGGCAGTGCAGTTTGCGCTGCTGAAACCGGGTGATACCGTCATGGGTATGAATCTGGATCATGGCGGACATCTGACACACGGAAGTCCTGTAAATTTTTCCGGTGTATACTTTAATATTGTTCCTTATGGTGTCAATGATGAGGGATATATCGATTATGAAAAAGTTCGTGAGATCGCTTTGGAGTGTAAACCCAAAATGATCATTGCAGGCGCCAGTGCATATGCAAGAATCATTGATTTCGCAAAATTCCGGGAGATTGCAGATGAGGCAGGCGCATATCTGATGGTAGATATGGCACATATCGCAGGACTGGTTGCGGCAGGTCTGCATCCAAATCCAATGCCATATGCAGATGTGGTTACCACAACGACCCACAAAACCCTGCGCGGTCCCCGCGGCGGCATGATCCTTGCTTCCAAAGAGGCGATGGAAAAACATAATTTCAACTTCAACAAAGCGATTTTCCCCGGTATTCAGGGTGGACCTCTTATGCATGTGATCGCGGCTAAGGCAGTTTGCTTTAAAGAAGCGCTGGAGGATGATTTCAAGGTATATCAGCAGAACATCATTGACAATGCACAGGCTCTGGCAAAAGGTCTTACGGACAGAGGCATCAAACTGGTATCCGGCGGCACGGATAATCATCTGATGCTGGTAGATCTGACACCATTTGAGCTGACCGGAAAGGCAGTGGAGAAGCTGCTTGATTCCGTTCATATTACCTGTAACAAAAACACCATTCCGAACGACCCGAAATCTCCGTTTTTGACCAGCGGTCTCAGACTGGGAACTCCGGCTGTTACTTCCAGAGGAATGAACACGGAGGATATGGATGTGATCGCAGAGGCGATTGCCATGATGATCAAAGAGGGCGAGAGTGCTTTCGGGAAAGCAATGGCTCTGGTAAAAGGACTTACCGATAAATACCCATTGAAATAAAATATGAACTTAATAAAATATTAAGAACAAATACCGTAACAATTTGGTAACTATCGTGGTAAAATGACTGCAGAAAAAATATCTGCAGTCATTTTTTTATGGAGGATACAGGCATGGCGAAAAAGAAAAGAATTATACTTATTGTAGTGATCATCGTGGCAGCGGCGGTGGTTGCAGGATTATTTATGAAAAATAAACTGTTTGGAGGCGCTTCCGGAGGTGATGCCGCCTATGTGGAATCTGTCAGCAGTCTTATGGGCGGACAGAACAGCGGTGCTCAGAACAGGTATTCCGGCGTGGTAGAGAGTCAGGAAACATGGAATGTCCCTGTCAGCTCGGAACAATCCATAAAGAAAATCATGGTTTCTGAGGGAGATACCGTGGAGACAGGTACGCCTTTGCTGGAGTATGACAGCGACGATCTGGAACTGCAATTATCCCAGGCAAAGCTGGAGCTTGAGAGTATCGGCAATGAGATCAGCAATTACGAGAGCCAGATCAAGACACTGACAGCAGAGAAAAAGTCAGCTTCCAAGGATGAACAGTTCAGCTATACAACGCAGATTCAGGAGTTGGAAATCTCCATCAAACAGGCGGAATATAATCAGGAAAGTAAGAAGATTGAGATTCAGAAGCTGCAGGATTCCATTGAACAGTCCGTGGTCACCAGCAAGATTGCAGGCGTGGTGAAGGAAATCAACGAGAATGGCGGTTATGATGATTATGGCAACGAAAAGCCTTTCATGACGATTTTAGCGACCGGTGATTACCGGGTGAAGGGAAAAGTAAACGAGCAGAATGTGTGGTCGCTTTCCGAGGGACAGCCGGTGATCCTGCGCTCCAGAGTTGACGCAGACATGACATGGACCGGAACGATCACGTCCATTGATATGGAAAATCAGGAGAGCGGAAATAACAATATGTATTCCGGAAGCGGAGATTCTGAAATGCAGTCGTCCAAGTATCCGTTCTATGTGACGTTGGATTCCAATGAAGGGCTGATTCTGGGACAGCATTTGTACATTGAGCTTGATGTAGGACAGGAGGAGGTACAGGAAGGATTATCTCTCTATTCCGGTTATGTGGTTCAGGAGGATGAGGCCGCTTATGTGTGGGCGGACAATGGAAACGGAAAACTGGAGAAACGCGCTGTGGAGATTGGAGAATATAACGAAGAGATGGATACCATACAGATTCTTTCCGGTCTGACAGAAGCAGATTTCGTGGCATGGCCGATGGAAGAATTGAAGGAAGGAATGCCCGTTACCATGAATTATGAGGAATCTATATTGAATAACGAATCCGAGGAGGGTGAAGTGATGGAGGACGGTGCCATGATGGAAGATGGTACTATAATAGAAGATGGAATGATGGAAGACGGTACTGTAGTAGAAGATGGAATGATGGAAGACGGTACTGTAATAGAAGATGGAATGACGGAAGATGGTACTATGATGGAGGATGAAATAACAGAGGATGGCGCCATGATGGAAAGCGATATGACAGAGGTGACGGAATGATTATCAATTTAAAGCAGATATATAAAGATTATCAGCAGGAAAAGCTGGTAGTACCTGTGTTAAAGGATATTAACCTCCAGATTGAAGAGGGGGAATATGTGGCGATCATGGGACCGTCCGGTTCCGGAAAAACCACGTTGATGAATATCATCGGCTGCCTGGATCTGCCTACCAGCGGCTCCTATGAGCTGACGGGAGAGGACGTGCTGAAATTAAATGAAAAAGAGCTGGCAGATGTGAGACTGAAACAGATTGGATTTGTGTTTCAGAGCTTTCACCTTATGCCGAGAGAGACAGCCCTGGAAAATGTGGCTTTGCCCCTGGTTTACGCAGGCATGAAAAAGGCAGAGAGAATGCAAAAGGCTGCAGAGGCGTTGGAGCGGGTTGGGCTTGGAGACCGTGTGGATTTCAAACCGACACAGCTATCCGGCGGACAGAAACAGCGCGTGGCTATCGCAAGAGCTATGGTAAACCGGCCGCAGGTTCTCCTGGCGGACGAGCCTACCGGTGCGCTGGATTCTAAGTCGGGTGTTCAGATCATGGAGTTGTTTCAGCAGCTGAATGAGGAGGGAGTCACTGTCGTGATGATCACTCATGATGAAAATATAGCGTCCCATGCAAAACGCATCGTGCGGATCATTGACGGGGAATTGCTGAACGGAAGCGGCAGAGAGGAGGCAGTGTATGAAGAATAAAAAGGTAAAACGGATTATCATAGCTGCCATCATTGTAGCCGCAGTGATTGTTGTTGCGGTAGTTGTTGTAAAACAGCGGAAAGACAGCAATGTGGCTGAGGTGCAGTCGGTAGCCGGGATGAATTACGGTTACTGGGGCGATGAGGTGTACAGCTACGGTATGGTTACTAACGATCATGCCCAGACCGTGTATGTGGGAAAAGATGATGTCATATCCGAAGTCTATGTAGAGGAAGGACAGCAGGTGAAAGCCGGAGATAAGCTGATGGCTCTTGATATGGCTCTCTCCAACCTGGACTACGATATGAAAGAGCTGGAAGTGGAGAAGCTGAATAATCAGATCGCTATCGTGCAGAATGAACTGAAAAAACTGAAAAACACAAAGCCGGTTTCGAATCAGACTTCCTATGTGGAGTCGAATATTCCGGATCCGGAGCCGGAAGATCCGGTTGTTGAAAAAGAGGGAGACGTCTATCGGGTTCTGACGCCGGAGGCAGTACCTTACAATGTAGATAAGGATACATTTACCGGACTTGAAAAGCTGGAAATACGTTCACTGGTTGAGCGCCAGGCTTTACTGTACCATTCTGATAGCGACACTTCGGATAAAGCTGAGACAGAAGGAAATTCTCAGGACGAGTCCGGAGATAATACGACCGAAGGAGACGATCAGGAGAATCCCGGAGATGATACGACCGGAGGAGACGATCAGGAGAATCCCGGAGATGATAATGCCAAAGATGACACGACCGGAGAAAATTCCCAGAACGGGACAAAAGAAGATGTAAAAGAGGAGAATGTGCCGGGCGACGGATCCAAAGAGCACCCTTACCGTTATCTGTGTACCCAGGATGCTTATGTGACCGGAGATTTGCTGATTGCATTGTCAGAATACAAGCTGTGTGCCGTATTTGAAATCCATAAGGGAAACAAGGCAGATGGTAAGCTGCTCTCAGAATGGGAAGTAGATGGAAGCAAGCTCCCTGTTCCCGATGCGGATACAAAGTGGCTGGTTGCCTCCAGAACAAAGTATGTGGAGGAAGAGAAGGAGTCTGACGTTGATGACAGTTATTATGAGGAACCGGATACGTCAGAACCGGGGTATACAAAAGAAGAGCTGGCTTCCATGATCGCAGAGAAAGAGAAGGAATTGAAGGATCTGGATCTGTCTAAGCGCAAGGCGGAGCTGGATGTGAAAAAAGCCGGGCTGAACCATTCAGACGGTATTGTGTATGCCACTATGGATGGAACCGTCAAAAACATGAAAGATGAACAGGATGCAAAGACGGAAGGAACACCATTTTTTGAGGTTCGCGGAGAGGAAGGACTTTATGTATCCGGAACGATCAGTGAGCTTTTGCTGGACCGGATCAATCTGGGAGAGACTATGATAACGGTTAATTCCTGGGAAAGCGGCGTTTCCTGCGAAGCAGTGATTACGGAGCTGTCTTATTATCCTTCCGGTAGCAGCAGCTATGGTGAAGGAAACAGCAATGTGTCATATTATCCGTTTACCGCTTACATAGAAGACACGTCCGGGCTTACCAATGGGGAATATGTAGATATGACCATGACGCTGGGGCAGGAGGATGGCGGAAGCTCTATTTATCTGCCGAAAGCCTATGTGCGCACGGAGGACGGACAGTCCTATGTGATGATCGCTGATGAAAATGACCGGTTGAAAAAGCAGTTTGTCTCCACTGGAAAAATTATCTATGGAGATACCATCGAGATAAAATCCGGTATCACGGAGGAAGACAGAATCGCTTTTCCGTATGGAAAGACAGCAAAAGAGGGCGCCCGCGTCAAAGATGCAGAGGGCGGCATGTACTAGGAAGGGGGAACATATATGTTAGAAAACATCAGACTTTCTTTGAAAGGAATCTGGTCTCATAAGATGCGCTCCTTTCTGACTATGCTTGGCATTATCATAGGTATTGCGGCGATCATCGCCATTGTATCTACTATTCAGGGTACCAATGAACAGATCAAGCAGAATCTGATCGGTTCCGGTAACAATACGGTGAATGTGGAGCTGTATCAGGGTGACTGGCAGTATGAAACGGAGTACAATGGTATTCCGGACGGGGTTCCGGTCATCGATGAAGCAAAGATGGAGCAGATTAAAAATATCGAGGGAGTGGTTTCCGCGTCTTTATATACATCGAGACAGTGCTATGATGCGGTGTTTTATCAGAATACCTCGCTTACCGGAGGAAGAGTTGTCGGAATAGACACCGATTATTTCGCCACATGCAGTGAGATCATCAAACAGGGAAGAGGATTTTCGAACCGGGATTATGAGGAGTTCAGAAAGGTGGCAGTGCTGGATGAGGACTCTGCAAATTCTCTGTTTCAGGGGCTGGAGCCCATCGGACAGACGATAGAGATCAAGGGAGAACCCTTTACGGTTATCGGTATCAGCGGCAAAAAAAGCGGATTTGAGCCGGTGATCAATTCCATGGAGGACTATTATACTTATATGCAGGACAGCAGCGGAAAGGTGTACATTCCGTCCACCGCATGGCCCATCGTGTTTGATTATGACGAGCCTCAGAATCTGGTGATCCATACGGAAAATACAGATCTGATGGCTGCTGTGGGACAGAGTGCGGCAGATCTGCTTAACAGCAGTCTGTCTGTGATGGACGAGACCATCAGCTATAAGGGACAGGATCTGATGGAGCAGGCACAGGAGATACAGGAGCTGAGCCAGTCCACAAACCGGATGCTCATTTGGATCGCAGGTATTTCTCTCATCGTTGGCGGTATCGGCGTTATGAATATCATGCTTGTGTCCGTCACGGAACGAACACAGGAGATCGGTCTGAAAAAAGCCATTGGAGCCAGAAAGAGCCGCATATTGGGACAGTTTCTGACGGAGGCAGCAGTGCTTACCAGCCTGGGAGGTATCATCGGTATCGTGGCGGGTATCGTACTTGCCGAGGTGATTTCCAGAGTCAGCGGCACACCCGTTGCCATCAGTATTCCGGCTATCATCATTGCGGTAGTTTTCTCCATGGGCATCGGTATTCTGTTTGGACTTTTGCCATCCTTTAAGGCGGCAAACTTAAATCCGATTGAGGCATTAAGAAGAGAGTAAGAAAAATAATTTTTTTCTTGAATCGGGCGGGAGATAAGTGTATACTGGTACGAAGAGTTTAAACAGAGGTGAAAGTTATGATAGATATTCGATTTTTAAGAGAGAACCCTGAAGTGGTAAAACAGAATATTAAAAATAAATTTCAGGATCATAAGCTTCCGCTGGTGGACGAGGTTATCGAGTATGATGCGAAAGCCCGCGCAGCGCAGCAGGAGGCAGATGCTCTTCGTGCAAACCGCAACAAGATTTCCAAAGAAATCGGCGTTTTGATGAAACAGGGCAAAAAAGAAGAGGCAATGGCGCTCAAAGCACAGGTGGCAAAAGATGCGGAGCGTCTGACTGAATTAGAGGAGCAGGAGAGACAGTTCAATGAGGAAGTGACAAAACGCATGATGGTCATTCCGAATATCATTGATCCTTCCGTTCCAATCGGAAAAGACGACAGTGAAAATGTGGAGGTTCAGAAATACGGTGAACCGGTAGTGCCTGATTTTGAGATTCCATATCATACGGAGATTATGGAAAAATTTGATGGTATTGATATGGAAGCGGCAGGACGTGTTGCCGGAAACGGATTCTACTACCTGATGGGGGATATCGCAAGACTTCATTCCGCCATGACCGCATATGCAAGAGATTTCATGATCGATCGTGGATTTACTTACTGTATTCCGCCATTCATGATCCGCAGCAACGTGGTGACCGGAGTTATGAGCTTTGAGGAGATGGATGCCATGATGTATAAGATCGAGG
>CAYRZL010000078.1:0-11529 GCA_964428795.1 uncultured Lachnospiraceae bacterium
GCTTATCGCTTGCATGAGCTAAGTGGTCATATTATACCATACCTTCCTTCATATGGGAACACTTTAATTCCGCCCCCAGTTTATCCAGACTCCGGTGCAGTGTCTCGTACTCTTCCCCTGAAAGTATTACCGCATCATTGCTGTATAATTCCTGCTGAAGCAGCGCAGCGATCTTAAACAGCGCATTTTTTGCGGTCCCGGCTTCCTCAGAGAGTACCTGCGCCAGACGTTTTAAATAAGCGCTTCCCGATTCTCCCTTCTTCTGAGGCAGCCCTGCCGCTGCTCCTTTTCGTTCCAGTTCATAGTACAATCCCCGAACCGTCCTCTTATTTTTCTTTACCAATCTGCGAAATTCCCATTTTTTCCTGAACCGCGCCCAGAATCGCTCCGATCCCTCCTTTACGGATTCTCCCTGCGCAAAAACCGCACGGTATTTGCCGGACTCCGTTCGGGTTTCTCTTCCGCGCAGCCTGCGAAACACATAAAACAAAAAACAGCCCAGCAAAGCCAGAAGGATAACACCCAACAGCACATACAGCCACATCGGAAGCATCGTTGGTTCAAAATCAACCGGAACCTCCTCATAGGACTGCAGCCGGACAGGTTCACCTGCAAAAGAATTTCCATCCTGTGAAAATCCGGCAAACAATTTACTCAACAAACCGCCGATCCATGCCAGCCCCCGCCGAATCTGACGCAATAGCTCCAGAAACCCATGCATCAGCACCGCCGCCAAACTGCCTGAATTTTTACTGCTTCCTAATATAATCAGTACCGCCAGCGCTGCCAGCACGCCAATCAAGCCGCCTGCCATTCCTGCTGCTTTGCTTCTGTCTCCTACTACAACAGAATCTCCCTGCTGGAACGTGCGCAATAAAATAAGACCGATCAGGCACCAGCCCACTGCTACAAATCCGCAGACTGCCAGCAGCATATCTTCCGTAAACGCAATCCGGTCATTGACCAGAAGATACACTGCAAATACTACGATTACTCCATCCAGCACGAGAACACACTGCTCCGCATTTGCCTCCGAGCAGGCAATATAGATTCCGTGCCCCTGAATGGCAATCAATAATACCGCTGCCACAATTCCCGGCACATGTCCCGGAGCAACGGTGCCATGGTATCCTGCCAGTGCACTGCACACCATCCAGATCAGATTCCACACAAACAAGCGCCTCCATATTATAGTCCGTCTGCAAAGAAATAAATTTACCGCAAATCCCGCCACCGTCACACATATCCATAAGAACAGACGGGGCTGTATGTATTCTACCTTTCCCGCCATAAGCGGAAAATAGATCACGCAGCCAAGCAGTACTAATTCTGGAAACAATATGCTCATTCCCACAAAAAACTTACGCCCTGTCCTCATAAATAAGTTCCTTCCTGCCCAATAGCTGTCTCCACTTTTTTATATGATGCCTCATCTCCCCCTGCCATTAAAACATAAAGACGACCAAGCCCCGCACCATACGCTGCTATCCGTTCCACCTGCCAACTTACCGTTTCTCCTTTATAATCTATCTCTGCCAGCGCACCGAGCAACTGGCGTTCCGCCATTTTTCCATAATATCCGGTAAGAATCTGATCTTTTATCTCTCCATATCCCGGCAAAAGCAGACTGCAGCCGACTCCCTCACCGATCAGCTTCCAGAAAACAGAAGCCGCCAGACTGATCTTTTTCTCCAATTCCTCCTGACGCACCACATAACACAGCTTTTCTCCGTCTTTTGTAACCTCTGTTTTCTGCTCCCGAAAAGACTGCAGATCCAACAACAGGCATATACCTTCCGGCGCTTTGGTCTCATACAGATTTGTCCATAATTCATCCTGTTTCGCCAGCATACGCCAGTTGATTGTTTTAAAAGAATCTCTACTCTCATAAGTACGCACATTTTTCAATATGGTGACATCTTCATAAAATCCCATACCCTCCCGATCCGATATCTTCATCCTGTTTTGAAGCAGTTCCTCATTCACCGGATAAATCTTCGGGTACACAATCACCTCCGCCTGCTCCCGAAGCGGCTGGATCTTTCCCCTGACCATCATACCAAATCCATCGCCGGACTGAAGATAGAGCTGATCTGTCCTGTATACGCCTCTTTTTTCAGCATAAAAATCTAATCGACAGGTGAGCTTCTGCTTTCCTTTAATCCACGCAAACCGCTGTCGGATTCCGCATTTTTCATCAGATGCTTTCTTTTCAGAATCCGGCGTTGTCTCACTGTCTTTTTTCTGCCTTTTTATCTCCGGAAGTAAATGACCATTCTCAATCATAAGAAATCCATCCACCGGATGATTTAATGAGTGGATGCAGTCCTGCTCCTTTAAGGGCATCCACACGTCAATCCAGATAGCCGCCAGTCTGCTATAATTTTTTACTATGAGTTTCATTGCTATTTCTTCTTCCGGAAAACAGGTTTCCTGCAATGGACGCAGGTCTGCCTGTAATTCTTTTAACACCAGATAGCTCCAGAACAAAGCAATGACACAGATGACCAAAAACAAGAGCAAATATCCGGCAATTCTGGCATATCCGAAATAGCTGGTTAAGATCACAGCCAGAAGCAGCAGCAGAACTCCTCCGATACTGGCAAAATTACTTCCTCTGCTCTGTTTTATCTCCATAGAACAATTCCTCTTTCTTTGGCGGAACGATCATATCTTCCAAAATGTCATTCAAAATATCTTCATTTTGTTTCTTTTTATACGCGGCTTCATTTTTCAGCATGATCCGGTGTCCCATGACCGGCTGCCAGATCTGCTGTATATCCTCCGGCACCACATAATCCCTTCCCTGCATAGCCGCATACGTCTTTGCCCCCTGATAAAGACTTCTGGAAGCACGGGGGCTGCCGCCCAGAGCAATATCCGGATGCTCTCTCGTCGCGCCCACCAGCGATACAATATATTCTTTCATATCCTCACTGACATGGACACGCTCTATTTCATCTCTCAGACCGCATAAAAGCTCCGGCGTTACTACAGGCTGTATCATATCAAAAGGTGTGCCCATCCCAAGCTGCGTCAAAATCTCCTTTTCTTCCCGTGCATCAGGATATCCCAGTGATAGTCTCAGGAAAAAGCGGTCCATCTGAGCCGCCGGAAGCCGGAAGGTGCTTTCCATTTCCACCGGATTCTGCGTGGCGAGCACCAAAAACGGGCGCGGCAGAGGCAGCGATGTACCGTCAATGGTCACCTGCCGCTCCTCCATCGCCTCAAGCAAAGCAGCCTGCGTCCTTGGAATCGCACGATTGATCTCATCTGCCAAAAAGATATTTGTGTGGACGGGGCCCTTCACTAACCTGAAATCCTGTGCCTTTCTGTCAAAAATCGTCATTCCCACAATATCACTGGGCAGCAGATCCGGCGTAAACTGCATCCGCTTAAAGTCACAGCCCAAAGCCAGCGACATCGTGCGTATCAACGTAGTCTTTCCACTTCCGGGAAGATCATCCAATAATACATGTCCTCCTGCAAACACAGACATTAAAATTAACTCTATCTGCCTTTTCTTGCCGACAAAAATCTTTCCTATCTCCTTTTGCAGACATTCCTTACATTCCTTTACCGTCATGAGAGCCTCCCTCTATCTGAAACTACAATCAAAAGTTTTCTTCCATCATAACACATTCCGTTTTACATACGCCAGAAGAAAAGAAAAAGAACGGCTTTTAATAGCCGCTCTTTTCCAGGAGTTTGTATATCTCTTTTGCAATTTCAGGTCCAAGTTGGATTTTTTCACCGGACTTTTTCATCAGAAACAGCGTTTCCTCTGATTCCTCTTCGCTCTGTGGAGCAGCGAAGTCGTAACTGTTATTTTTGTACACCGCACCGATTTCTTCCAGCATTGACATCATGCGATATACGGTGGCAACGCCAATCCCCGGATCCAGTTTCACTGCCTCATAGTATATTTCCTTGCAGTTTCTGCAATGTCCATCCAGTATGATATCCAATATTAACTTTCGCTGACCAGTCATTCGTTTTCCATGCTTTTTGAGTTCTCCGATGATCCTATCTTTTTCCGACATCATTTCCCCTCTTTCTGCATACTGCTGCAACCGGAAGAACAGGATCCGCCGCAGCCGGTACAATTACCGCCACAGCCTTTACCGTTCTTTTTATCCATAATCATGGAACGAATAATTGCTCCTACGATGATGATCAGTACGATACAGATAATAATTGTTGCTGCCATGTAACCACCTCAAATTTCTTTATTCTGCGGGCTGTGTGGACGCCCGCAGAAGCCTAATTCGAATCTATACTTTTATTTATCCTACCTTTACAGCGGCAGTGTTTACACCTTTATATTCTTGTTTCTTACGAACAAGCATGTAAACAAGGAAGATTACTACCAGGATGCCTACAACTGTTCCAAATGTGAAACGACCGGTTCCAAAGAAGGTTCCAAGCTGATAGATTGCCAGAGCTACAATATAGGCAAATCCACACTGATAGCCGATTGCGAACCAGAACCATTTTGCATTGTTCATCTCACGTTTGATAGCGCCCATTGCTGCGAAGCATGGTGCACACAGAAGGTTGAATACCAGGAATCCATAAGCTGCAATCGGAGTCATGGCTGCTGCCAAATTGCCCCAGATCTCTGTTCCTTCCTCTGCAACTTCCGCAAAACCGTACAGCATACCAAAGGTTGCCACTACATTCTCTTTTGCGATCAGACCGGTGATAGCTGCAACTGCCATCTTCCATCCTTCGCCGCCCTGTGTCCATCCAAGGGGCTGGAAGATCCATGCAATACCATTACCGATATGAGCCAGAATAGAGTTACCAAGCTGCTCTACCTCGAGAGGTCCAAAGGAACCGTCTACCCATCCGTATCCCATCAGGAACCAAAGTACGATGGTGGAAAGCAAAATGATGGTACCTGCTTTTTTGATGAAGGACCAGCCGCGCTCCCACATGCTTCTGAGTACATTACCAACGGTCGGCCAGTGGTAAGAAGGAAGCTCCATAACGAAAGGAGCCGGATCTCCTGAAAACATTTTTGTCTTTTTTAGTATAATACCGGAGATAACGATAGCTGCGATACCTACAAAGTATGCGCTGACTGCCACCCAGCCGGCATTTCCGAAGAATGCACCTGCGATCAGGGCAATGATCGGAAGTTTTGCACCACAAGGAATAAATGTGGTTGTCATAATTGTCATCTTACGGTCACGGTCGTTCTCGATTGTACGGGAAGCCATGATACCCGGAATACCGCATCCGGAGCCGATCAGCATCGGGATGAAGGATTTACCGGAAAGACCGAATTTACGGAAAATACGATCCATAATAAATGCTACACGCGCCATATATCCGCAAGCCTCAAGGAATGCCAGCATAATAAACAATACAAGCATCTGAGGAACGAAGCCGATAACCGCTCCTACACCGGCTACAATACCGTCGAGGATCAAAGCCTGCAGCCAGTCAGCACAGCCAACATTTACAAGCAATGTCTCAATCGCCGGCGGAATAATATCTCCGAACAGCACATCGTTGGTCCAGTCTGTTACAAATCCACCTACGGTTGTAACGGAAACATAATATACAAGGAACATGATTCCTGCAAAAATCGGAAGTGCAAGAATACGGTTTGTAATGACTCTGTCAATTTTATCTGACCAGCTTAATTTACCTTTATTTGCTTTTTTATAGCATCCGCCGATAATGGAAGCAATGTATGTATAACGCTCATTTGTGATAATACTCTCTGCGTCATCATCCATGTCCTTCTCTGCCTCTGTGATGATACCCTCCACATTAGGAGTACTTCTCATCAGTTCTCCGATACGGCCGTCCCGCTCAAACAGTTTAATGGCAAAAAATCTGCGCTGTTCCTGCGGAATGCTGCCATCCAACTGATCCTCAATACGTTCCAGTACGGACTCAACCTCAGGCGCAAACTCATGCTGAGCAGCAAAAGTGCCGCCCGCTGCTCTGACTGCGGTCTCTGCAGCCTCCATGATACCGGTTCCCTTCAATGCGGAAATCTCTACTACCGGGCATCCAAGCTGTTTTGACAGGGCTTTCAGATTGATGCTGTCACCGCTCTTCTGAACCAGATCCATCATGTTTACCGCTACAACAACCGGAATACCAAGCTCTGCCAGCTGTGTGGTCAGATACAGGTTACGCTCCAGGTTCGTACCGTCAATGATGTTCAGAATAACATCCGGGCGCTCATTGATCAGATATGTTCTGGATACAACTTCCTCCAATGTGTATGGGGACAGAGAGTAGATACCCGGAAGATCCATGATGATCACGTCTTTGCGTCCCTTTAATTTACCCTCTTTTTTTTCAACCGTTACACCTGGCCAGTTACCGACGAACTGATTCGCACCGGTGAGACCATTGAACAATGTGGTCTTGCCGCTGTTTGGATTTCCGGCAAGCGCAATTTTAATCGACATTCTCAATTTCCTCCTACTTCATTTAACTCTTTTAAAAACTTCTCACCAATTACTTTGTTCTAATAAACATTAGCTTTTGCTAACCTTTTTACAAAAGAAAAAGGCTTAGTTCACCTCTATCATTTCTGCATCTGCTTTACGCAGAGACAATTCATATCCTCTGACAGTAACCTCAACCGGATCTCCCAAGGGTGCTACTTTGCGCACATATACCTGACAGCCTTTTGTAATACCCATATCCATGATACGTCTCTTTACAGCTCCCTCTCCATGAAGCTTCACTACAGATACCGTCTGACCAACTTTTACATCTCTTAAGGTCTGCATCTCCAATCTCCTTTCCTATATCATACGCGCAGCACGCACATATGATCCTCTTTCACTGCCTCAAATATTAAACCATGTTCACTAAACTCATGCTTCGCCCCTGGCTTGCATTCGCTAAGTGGTCATATTAAACCATGATCTTGCTGGCAAGCTGTTCGCTGATTGCCACGCGAGACTCTTTCACCTTTACAATCAAGTTTCCGTTAATCTTACTGATGACGGTCACCATTCCTCCCGGCACAAAACCAAGAGATTCCAAAAAACTTCTCACCTCTGGCTTTCCACCTACTTTTTTGATTTCCTGTTCCTGCTCCGGTTCTGCAAATGATAATGGCATCATTCTGACCCCCTCACTCTCCTGTGTGGTTTAATATTCGCAACTGGCATTAGATAAAACTAACGTAAGTAAAGGTTAGCACTTTCTAATTTCTATGTCAACCAAATTTTTGCGAAAAAGCATAGTTTTTTTATTATTGAGAAATATTATCAATAGTATCTTTTTAATTATTTTTTTCATCTAAAAATATGTTTGCAGAAATATTTTCTCAAGAACAAAAAACAGGTTGACATATCCCCGGCAATAGCATATTATAATCTCAGTTAGTAAAAGCTAACTTTTGCAGCAGCATCCGGCTGCATTTTATTATCCATATTGGTTAGTTTTGGCTAATTCACTATTATATTTTCAGGAGTAAACTTATGCTGGAACAAAAAGTTATCGAACAATGTGCCCCTACTTTAGCCGGGATGAAAATTGCGAGTATCTTCCACTACACCTTCCCGTCCGTTAAGGATATGTACGATGAGGTGGCATGTCTGAATCAAAAACTGAATCCCTGCGACGTCTGGCTTCGGATTATGAGCGTTCAGGGTACACGGGCTTTCATCTATGTGTATCGCAGGCAAAAGCTCTTTTCCTATCTGGCAGAAAAACAAGTTGCTGATTTTCTGGCTGACTGTGGTTATACCACAGCTTCGGCAGAAGATTGTCTGGAAGAGTTTCAGAGACGTTTTTCATCCGAAGGAGATTTCCCCCACGAAATGGGCATCTTTCTCGGCTTTCCGCTGGAAGATGTCATTGGATTTATTGAAAACAAAGGGGCAGACTGTAAATACATCGGCTTCTGGAAAGTATATGGTGACGTATCCGCAGCCCGGCGTATATTTTATAAATTCCAAAAATGCACGCGCATTTACCGGCAGCTTTATCTGGAAGGACGTTCCATTTTAAAGCTGACCATCGCCGCATAAAACGTTTTGTATTGGTCCGGAGTTTTCCCCGGACGATTACATAGATATATTATTATAGAAAGAAGAGGTAATAAAGATGAGTAAAGTAGCTATTGTTTATTGGAGTGGTACCGGTAACACTGCCGCTATGGCACAGTATGTAGCAGAGGGAGTGACCGCTGCCGGAGGCGAAGCTGAATTATTAACCAGTGATGTTTTTTCTCCTGATCAGATGGATACTTACGATGCAGTTGCTTTCGGCTGCCCTTCCATGGGTGCTGAACAGTTGGAAGAAAGCGAATTTGAACCAATGTTTTCTGCTTGCGAACCAAAACTGAATGGCAAAAAGATTGCCCTGTTCGGTTCCTATGGCTGGGGTGACGGAGAGTGGATGCGCACCTGGGAAGAACAGTGCAGAAACGATGGTGCTGCGCTGGCATGCGACTGTGTCATCTGCAACGATGCTCCTTCCGGAGATGCAATCGAAGAATGCCGCGATCTTGGTCGTTCACTGGCATAACAATCACAAACCAATTTTTATTTTCCTAACTATAATATCCCAAAAAAAGAACGTGGAATCAAAATCGATTCTCCGTTCTTTTTTCATCTCATTGAAAAGCTTTTTTTACTGCAGGCAGCACCAACCGGCATACAATTCCTATGATCAGTCCGGTGATCACTCCGGCAATGAGAAGTACCGGCAAATACAGCACCAGATTCAGATTTTCCACCACCAGCATTGCCACAATGATCTGACCAATGTTGTGGCAGACACCACCTACTACGCTGACTGCAACTACAGAAAATTTTCCTGTTTTTTTCAACAACACCATAATCGCCAGACTCAGCAGACAGCCCGCCAGACTGTACAGGATCGCTGCCATATTTGCAAACAAAAATCCATTTAAAATAACCCGGATCACCGAAATGGCAAACGCCTCTTTTGCACCGAGCAGATACAAAGCAGCCACAATAGCAAGATTTGCCAGCCCAAGCTTGATCCCGGGCACGCCGAAGCTAAACGGGATGAGCACTGCTTCCACATAACTGAAAATCAATGCCAGTGCGATCATCATAGCCATCAGCGCAACCGTCTTTGCAGATGATTTCTTTTTTTTCACAATGCTGCCCTCCACTCTGTATGCGGGAGTTTCCCCCGCTTTCTTTTTGAACGATACCATGTTTTCCCCATTTCAGCAAGGCTTTCTCAGATATTTGTGAGCAGCATAAAACCTGCGAAAAGAACTGCGCCTTTTACAATGGGCATGACTACATTTGAGTGTGGAAATTTTCTGATGCCAAAATGAACATTGGATTTCGGGCATGTATTTATGCAGGCGCCGCACTGAATACACTCACCGTTTTTTTGCCCGTCAGCCGCAATCTCCAGATGAACCGGACAATTTCTCATACATGCACTGCACTTTGGTATACACTCTTCCCTGTTTCGGTCCAAAGCCGACCATGGCAGCACCGGAAGCAGCGCAAAAACAGCCCCCATGGGGCACAAAAACTGACAGAAAAAACGATCCTGAAAACACATTCCCACAAGAATCAGGATCAATAATACAATTCCAAGCACATAAGCTGCCAGATTAAAATGAAAAGAGTGAATCATGGAAAATACCGTCCACGGGCTGGCAGATGCCATGCGTGAAAACACACCCAGAAAACAGCATAATACAATCAATGCCAGAATAAGATATTTCACAATCTGCAACCGACGCACCCACACCATGCTCAGTTTCGGTAATTTCTTTTTGGTTTTCTTCTGTACCCAGCCGGACAATGCATAGACCGCATCCCCCAGACTGCCGAATGCACATGCATACCCACAAAAATAACGTCCGAAACAGATTGTAAATACTCCCACAAAGATCAATACCCATAAAAAAGTATTCATCGTGACAGCCTGATAATTTCCGAACTGTTCAAATATGTATTTGATTCCTGAAAACGCACTGGTAAAGATTGCCGGAGCAAAACAGAAAAAAACGAGCTGAATAATAGCCCGCAAAATCCGTGCATTTCTTTTTTTCTTTTTTATATTCATTTACTCTGCCTCCTCCAATGCCAATGTTACTGCATTTATAATGCCCGTGGAACTGAAGGTGGCTCCGCTGACGGTATCCACCATAGAGGTTTGCTTTACCAGCATTTCGTCAATAACCGCCACTGCCTGATCAAAATACGCTGCATCTTCTTTTTCCGCAGAGACAATGTCAACTGCATCTATCCTGCCATCTTTCACGGTCACTTTCACATGGATAAGTCCTCCATAACCCTGAGCCTCTCCCTCATAAGTGCCATCCTGATAGCTGGGGGCAGCCGCATCCCCATCCAGGGCTGCTCTCCGAGCCTCTAACTGCGCAAGCTGCTCCTCATATTCTTCCTCCGCCATAGCGTCTATTTGGTTTTTTTCCTGAAAAAACTGGTTGTAGCCTGCGATCGCCGCAAGGACGATCGCAAGGCTAACCAGCTTCAAGACAAAATTTCTATATCTCTTCATATTGTCTTTTCCATATTCCAATAGATTACTGAACTTTTCCTTTTACAACCTTATAGGTTCCTTTTGCAGTTTTTACAGTACCAGTGAAAGAGAAATCTACTTTTCCATTCTTAATGTACCATCTGCCATTTGCATTGGAAGCAATTCCGTGATACTCAAAGTTTACTTTTCCGCCTTCAACTCTCCACCAGCCATTTTTATTTTTAGCTACGGTGTTTGCTGTAAAATCTACTTTTCCGTTCTTCACATACCACCAGCCATTTGCATTCTTGTGGTTTGCTACTCCGGTATAACCTGTCTGTACTTTACTGTTCACTACATAGTACCATGCGCCTTTTGTTCCAAGTGCCCCATTTGCATCCTTGATAACGCTGGATTTATTAAACTTCACCTGACCCTTTTCCACATACCATTTTCCGTTTTTGTTTGTTGAAAATCCGGTATATTTGAAGTTTACTTTTCCGTTCTCTACATACCACCAGCCCTTTGCATTTTTGTGGTTTGCTACTCCGGTGTAGTCTGACTGAACTTTATTTTTTACAACATAGTACCATGCTCCTTCAGTTCCAAGCGCTCCGGTTTTGTCTTTAGCTACGGTATTTTGTTTCATATTTACCGCACCTTTTACTACATACCAGTCACCTGCAGAATTGGATGCAAATCCAGTGTAAGTGAAATCTACTTTACCGTCTTTTACATAATACCAACCGTTTTTGTTCTTTGCCAGACCTGTGTATTCTGTATTTACTTTATTATCTGTGTAGTAATACCAGTTTCCGTCAGCATCCTTTGTATCAGAAAGACCATCCGGTACAGTTACGTCATCATTATTGTCATCGTTGTCGTCATTGTTTTCAGCTCCAGCTTGTGCAGTTACGCTCGTAACAATATCCTGATAGCTGTCACTCTCGATAGTCAGAGTGTACTCTGTGCCAACTACAGGCTCCTCACCCAGGGTTACTGCCAGGGTCTCCAGAGAACCGCTTGCCAGAACAGTCACTTTTTTCCCCTGTCTGTATGACAATG
>CAYRZL010000079.1:0-11203 GCA_964428795.1 uncultured Lachnospiraceae bacterium
TGCAGTGGTGGTTGAAGCAGGAAGCTCCGACTTCTATAAGTCGGGGTAGTTCACAGATATGGTGAAGCGGTTGAATGATGAGGCAGGCCGGGAAGATGACATATTTGTAAAATGTCACCGAAGCGCCGCGGTAAATATTTGCAGAGTGCAGTGTATCGGGAAGCAGAGCTGCACGCTGGAGGGTGGTTTTGAGCTTGCTGTGAGCAGAGGTATGTATCAATCATTGAATCAGGCGTTTATAAAGGAAAATCTATGAGCATAAAAATGATATGGGTATTGGCAGCAGTGGGAATTGTACTGGTGGTACTAATCGTGCTGATTTTGCGATATGTGATGCGGCGCAGCTACGAGCTTGCAATCATCAATTACCAGAATAAGCTGTTATCACAGGAAATGGAAGAGGTCAGAAATGTATATATGACGATGCGTGGATGCCATCTTAAACGCAAAGATTTCTCTGGCATTAAAAAACGGGATTCCGTGTGATTACAAGGCAGTGATTCCGGCGCAGATGACAGTGTCGGATATTGATTTTTGCGCACTGCTTGGAAATCTGATCGATAACGGTGTGGAGGCTTGCAGAGATGTAAAACCGGAGCATCAGTTTCTACGTTTATATATCGGACCATTAAAACAGCAGCTTTACATATCTGTGAGCAATGCCACAAATGAGGTGGTGCGCAAGCTGGATGAGGATTATATTTCGAAAAAGCGCGGCGATCATGGACATGGATTGAAGCGGATCAATCATGTGGTGGAAAAATACAATGGTTATATCAATCGGAAGAATGAACCGGGCGTATTTGTGACAGAAATTATGCTGCCTTTGTAGAAGCTAAAAAACCAATGATTCATAATATCATTTGCTGAATAGATGAAATGACATTATGAATCATCGGTTTTTATCGGAGCAACAAGATTTGAACTTGCGATCTCTCGCCCCCCAGACGAGCGCTTTACCAGACTAAGCCATGCCCCGTACGTCTCACTATAACATATATATAAAAGTTCTGCAAGCGAAAAAGTTCAAATAACAAGAGAATTTTTTAAGGAGGCAGTTTTGATTAACGGTATTGTTTTGGCGTCAGTCCGGTGAACTTTTTGAACACCTTGGAAAAATAGCTTTGATCCTCAAAACCGACTGCCACTGCAATATCGATGATGGAGTAGTTGGTGTTTGCCAACAACAGTTTGCTTTCCTCAATCCGAACCATATTCAGGTATTCCTTAAAGGAGGAGCCTGTGGATTGTTTGAATACGGTGGAAAAATAAGCCGGATTCAAATGCACATGGGAGGCCACGTCGTTCAGTGTGATCGGCTGTGCCGAGTTCGCAGCGATATACTGAACCGCCTTTTTGATCAGATCACTGTTGTGGGACGGAATATCGTTAAAAACACATTCCGTAAATGTCACAACTGTTTCCTGAAGCTGGTAGCATAGCTCATCCATATTTCGGATGGTACTCTGATCCAGAAGAAATTTGTTGTTGATGCGGAAAATATGGTCTGAGGTAGCGCCGCCTTCAATGGCTGCACGGGAAAGCAGTGAACAAAGCTCTACAGCTCTTGCTTTTAATATTTCCAGACTGTTCCCGCCGGAGAAAAATACATACCCCAGCAGTTCATTGAGGATTGCTTTGGCATCCTGAAGATTTCCGGTGCGGACTTTGGTAATCAGCTCTTTTTCCAGATTGATGGGATATTTGGAACCGCCCGGCGTTTCGTTTAATTTTAATTTTTGAATGGATTCATTGATGCGGGACTGCTGATTCACCTTATCCCGGTTTACACTGAGCTGTCGTTTGCTTTCTGAAACTAAATCTGCAAAGAGATAGTATAACAGCCGACTGATGTGACTTACCATTCCGGAGGGAATAACAGGTATGGAATCCAGTTCTTCGTACAATTCCAATAAAGAGGTTGTATTCATTTGAAACCGTTTGTCCAGACCAAGGACGAGGGTAGAGTCTGGAGCGTCCATCAAAAAAGGTCCCACCACAATAGAGCCAAACAGAGCATTCTGGTTTACAAGTGGGAATACAATATGGTTCAGATTTGCGTGGCAGGAGAAAATGTACGTTTCACCAAGTTCTATCGCCTTTTTGCTGGCGCTTACATGGATTTTTTCACAGCTTTCCCCATCCCGCAGGTGTTTTTTGATGATCTTACAGTAATTGGATATCTGTCCATAGCGCTCCAGTATCGCTCCGTTTACATCGATCAGCTGAATCGGCAGATGGATGCATTCGTAAAAGGATTCCAGCATTTCACATATTGTTTCACGTTTGATAATAGAATATATGTATGAATCCGTCACAAAAGCCTCCCTTCTAAAATAAAAAAATTACTATTATTTGTAAAGTATATCATAAACTGAAATTTTTACAACAAAAATTCCATTCCAAAATAGTATGGTGTGATAACAAATACGAATAAAGTATATCAGAAAAATCTGACCCGAATACTTAATATCTGAAAAAAATATGGAAATATTTATCGGAACATGATAAAGTAGTAAAGTCTTATAAAAGAAAAGGATCAGACATATATGAAAAACTGGGAAAAAAATGTACGAAAGGTCATTCCCTATGTACCGGGGGAACAGCCGAAAAAAGAAAAAATAATAAAATTGAATACGAATGAAAATCCTTATCCGCCGGCGCCGGGAGTCAGTGAGGCTATGAAACGGATGGACACCGACCTGCTGCGCAGATATCCGGACCCGACAGCTTCTAAGCTGGTTCAGGCATTGGCAGAAGAGTATGGTCTGCAGCCGGAACAGGTTTTTGTGGGCGTAGGATCGGATGATGTGTTGGCAATGTGTTTTCTCACCTTTTTTAATTCGGAAAAACCGATTTTGTTCCCGGATATTACTTATTCCTTTTATGATGTGTGGGCGGATGTATTTCGTATTCCTTTTGAGGTACAGCCTTTGAGGGAAGACTTTACAATCTGTACGGAGGATTACTTCAAAGAAAACGGTGGTATTATTTTTCCGAATCCGAATGCACCCACCGGAGTGGAGCATCCATTATCGGAAATTGAGCGGATTCTGCAGCACAATCCGGATGTGATCGTGATCATGGATGAGGCATATGTGGATTTTGGTGCACAGAGTGCACTGCCATTGATTGAAAAGTATGACAATCTTTTAGTGGTACAGACATTTTCAAAATCCCGCTCCATGGCAGGAATGCGTATCGGCTATGCCATGGGAAACAGTGAATTGATCAGGTATCTGAATGATGTGAAATATTCGTTTAATTCATATACGATGAATCAGTCCGCGCTGGCGGCAGGCGTTGCAGCATTAAAGGACAGGGACTACTTTAAACAGGTGATCGCAAAGATCACAGCCACCAGAGAGCGCACGAAAAAGGAACTGGCATCATTGGGATTCTCTTTTCCGGATTCTATGAGTAATTTTATTTTTGCTGCCCATGAAAGCTGTCCTGCGAAGGAGCTATTTGAGGCACTGCGGGAAGCGGATATTTATGTACGTTATTTTGCAAAGCCGAGGATAGATAATTACCTTCGTATTACGATTGGAACAGATGAGGAGATGGATGCGTTTCTGGCATTTTTGAAAACATATCTGACGACAGAAAGGAAATAGTATATGGAAGCTTTAGTTACATGGTTTATGTCGCACCTGGGACAGTATGTTTCCAGGGAGGCGCTGGTATTTATTATTTCTATGGTTCCCCTGGTAGAGCTGAGGGGCGGTATTCTGGCATCTGTGCTTTTGGATGTACCGATGTGGAAAGCGATAGCTTTGTGTGCATGCGGAAACCTTATTCCGATTCCGTTTATTCTGTTTTTTATCAAAAAGATTTTTGCATGGATGAAAAAGACCAGAATTTTCCGGGGATTTGTGGATAAGATGGAAAAGAAAGCTTTAAAAAATAAAGATAAAGTTCAGAGATATGAATTGTGGGGACTGACGATCTTTGTGGGAATCCCCCTGCCGGGTACCGGAGCATGGACCGGTTCTCTGGTCGCAGCATTGTTTGATATGAATCTGAAAAAAGCAATTCTTGCAATTTTACTTGGTATCTGCATTGCGACTGTAATCATGACACTGCTTTCATATGGTGTTCTCGGAACGATCATCCATTAGAAGCTATGAAAAAGCTGCTGTTTGAAAAAGTATATTTTCAGGCAGCTTCTTTTTTGATTTCTTTTTTGTATTTTTTTTGGTACAAAAGGTCTTTCCAAAGAAAATAAAATATGCTAGAATGTTGCATACAAAATACAACAGGTGAGCAGTCTGCTCTTTTGCGAAAAAATCAGGAGGGAAAAAGGATGGACGAACTCAGTTTAAAAGCGTTGGCGAAAATCAATCTGGGATTGGATGTTTTAAGGAAGAGAGAGGATGGATATCATGAGGTTCGTATGATCATGCAGTCCATACATCTATATGACAGGGTGGAGATTCACAAAACCAAATCTCCTAATATCAGGGTGGAGACAAATCTTTATTATCTGCCTGTGGATGAGAACAATCTTGTGTATAAAGCAGCAAAATTGATGAAGGATACTTACCGGATCAAAGAAGGCGTGCACATTACGCTGCAGAAATTCATTCCGGTGGCAGCGGGGCTTGCGGGAGGCAGTTCTGATGCGGCAGCCGTGATGGTGGGCATGAACCGTATGTTTCAGTTGGGTATCAAGCAGGATAAGCTGATGCAGTTGGGATTGCAGATCGGGGCTGATGTACCGTTCTGCATTATGCGGGGGACAGCGTTGGCGGAAGGTATTGGAGAAAAACTGACACAGTTGCCGCCTATGCCGAAATGTCCGGTGCTGATTGCAAAACCGGCAGTTTCTGTTTCCACAAAATTTGTGTATGAAAATCTCAGACTGAATGAGTATACGCAGCACCCGGACATCGATCATCTGATCTCTCAGATCAGATCGAAAAATCTGAAGGGTGTAGCGGCAGGCATGGGTAATATCCTCGAGACAGTGACTGTGAGAAACTATCCGGTCATTGATGATATTAAAAAAGTGATGATGGAAAACGGAGCCATGAACGCTATGATGAGCGGTAGCGGACCTACCGTATTCGGTTTGTTCCAGAATGAGAAAGATATCCGCCGGGGATATGAGGCGTTGAAGCAATCGGGGCTTGCGAAAAATGTATTTACATCGGATATACACAATAATCGACGTTAAAATTCAGTAATATTATCAGGGTTTTATTTAGGAAGAAAGGAGAAAAAAATATGTTGGATCATCTGGAATTGCAAATGGACACATATCTGCCTCTGCGTGATGTAGTGTTTCATACTCTGCGCGCGGCAATTATGCGGGGAGATTTAAAACCGGGTGAGAGATTGATGGAATTGCAGTTAGCGGCGAAGCTTGGCGTGAGCCGGACTCCCATTCGGGAAGCAATCCGCATGCTGGAGCAGGAAGGATTGGCGATCACGATCCCCCGTAAGGGTGCGGAGGTTGCCAGGATGACAGAGAAAGATATGGAGGATGTGCTTCAGATCCGTGTGACGCTGGAGGAGCTGGCAGGACGGGTAGCCTGTGAGAAAATCACACCGGAGGAGCTTCATCAGTTGGAAGCGGCTATGAAAGATTTTGATGAGAAAACAAAGACGGGCGATCTGATCGAAATTGCAAAAGCCGATGAAATATTTCATGATATTATTTACAAGGCAGCAGATAATGCGCAGTTAATGTATCTGGTAGGAAAGCTGCGGGAGAAAATGTATCGTTACCGTGTGGAATATCTGAAGGATGAATCCACCTATGTGACACTGGTAAAAGAACATAAGGGGATTTTTTATGGTTTGCAGAATAATGATGTGGAGTATGTGTGTACGATGATCCGTCAGCATCTGGCAAATCAGGAGATCACCATGAAAAATATTATCCGCAGACAGGGATAGAAAAGGGAATATTTGTTTATACTTACAGGCAGAAAGAAATATCTTTCTGCCTTTTCACTTTATTATGATAGATTGACAGGGCGGAAAAAAGGAGAACCTGTTTTGCCGGAAAAAGAAAAACAAAATATAAGTAAAAATATTGATGAAAATATAGAACGGTTTCAGACGTTGTTTGGAGGCAGCTCGGATATCAAGATGAACGAGATGCGTCTTGGACGAAATATGGATATTGCGTGCATGATCGCATTTGTGGAGGTCTGCGCCGACAATATGATCCTGAAAGAATCGGTGCTGGGACGGATGCTGAACCGTTTTAATGCTATGGAGAAGCAGGATGTGCTTGCCTGTCTGGAACAGAACAATCTGGGTATTTCCGATATGGATATGATGGAAACGATTGAGGAAGCTGCTACAGGTATGCTTACCGGAGATTCCATTCTGTTTGTGGACGGTTTTGACAAAGCGATCAAGATCAAAGCAAAAGGATATCCGGGAAAGACCGTATCCGACTCGGATTCGGAAAAGTCTGTCCGCGGATCCAATGAAGGATTTACGGAATCCATCAAGGTGAATACAGCATTGATCCGGAAACGTCTACGCACGCCGGGAGTTCGTGTAAAGGAACAGTTTGCCGGACGAAGAACGACGACCAATGTAGATCTGGTCTATATCGAGGATCTGGTGAATCCGGAGCTGATCGAAAATATTGAGGAACGTTTATCCAAATTTGAGATCGATGGTGTGTTGGACAGCGGTGTGATCGAACAGTTGACGGAGGAGTCCTGGCTGTCGCCCTTTCCCCAGTTTCAGACAACACAGAAGCCGGACCGGGCAGCTATGGCAATTCTGGAAGGCAGGGTGATCCTGCTGACGGATAATTCTCCCTATGCCTTGATTTTGCCCACGGATTATAACTCTTTTATACAGACAAGTGATGATTATTATACAAAGTGGGAGATTGCATCTTTTACCAGACTGCTCCGCTATATAGCGTCTTTTTTTGCGATGACTCTGCCGGGACTTTATCTGGCAGTGACTAATTTTCATACCCAGATACTTCCAACAGCCCTTATGATGTCTTTTGCGGCTGCCAGACAGGGAGTACCCTTTTCCGGAGTTGTGGAAATATTACTTATGGAATTGTCTTTTGAGTTACTGCGGGAAGCGGGAGTGCGTCTGCCGGGAGCTATGAGCAATACGATCGGAATTGTGGGCGGTCTGATCATTGGACAGGCGGCGGTGGATGCGAATATTGTCAGTCCCATGGTGGTGATTGTTGTAGCATTTACCGCCCTATGCTCCTTTGCGATTCCAAATGAAGAGTTTGCAACAGCCTTTCGCATTCTGAAATTTGTGTTCATTCTGGTATGTGCGTATCTGGGATTTTTCGGCTTTCTGATCTGTATTCTGGGCGTGTTGATTCACCTGTCTCATTTGGAGAGCTTCGGTATTCCGTACCTGACTCCTTTTGTGGGTGGTGATCGAAACCGGCATCTGGATGAAAGAGACAGCTTAATTCGTCCGCCCTCTGCAACGTTGATCCGCAGACCAATATTTGCCAGAAAAGGGCAGCGTATCAGACTTCGCTGGAAAGAGGGAAAAAAGAACGATACAGAATAGGAGTGATAAAGCTATGGCATTTTCAAATAATCACAGGGTATCTTGCAGACAGGTGCGGAGACTTTTGATGTTGGACAGCTTTGGAATCAGCAGCCTGCTGCTTCCGCATTTCCTGGCAGTACATGCCGGGCGGGATGGAGTCTTTTCCATATTAGCCGGTATGGGACTGGCATGGCTGTTTATCTTTTTGCTGGATAAAATCATGCACTGGGCGCAGGAGGATTATCTCACTACCCTGAAATTGGCAGTTGGGGTGATAGGAAAACGGATTTTGCTTATTTGCTATCTTATAATATTTTTATGGCTGGCAGCTTTTTCACTGTATCTGATCACGAATCTCATCCGTTCGCAGTTACTGGATGAAAATTATGTGTGGCTTATCATGGTCATTCTCCTTGGCTTTGGAGCTTACGGAACGATACGCGGGATTGAAGGGAGAGCCAGAATATTTGAGGTGCTGTTCTGGTTTCTTGCGGTTCCTCTTATCATTATTTTGTGTCTTGCGCTGCGGGATGTAAATGTGGATTACTGGACACCCATTGCCAGCAGTGATTTATCCGGATTTTTACTGGGAACATACATTAGCTTTGCCAGCTTTCTGGCAGTATCTCTCATGGTCTTTTTGCAGCCTCATTGTGTGGAGCCAAAGAAGCTGGCAAGACAGGCAAAAATATCGGTGTTGTCCGTAGGAGTTGTGAATTTATTTATATATCTCATCTTAGTTGGAATTTTCCAGGTAAAGGCGTTGGCAACACTTCGCAGACCCATCGTGACATTGATGACTATGGTAAATTTGCCGGGCGGTTTTCTGGAGCGCCAGGATGCTTTTATGACAGCCATCTGGTTTTTCTCCCTTTTCGCTTTTTTCAATACGATGTTTTATTATGCCCGGACCGGGTGTGAAGAATTATGGAAGGAAAAAAAGCTGGGTTATCGGTATCTCTGGCTGGTATTGCCTGCTTTGTTTGCAGGATTCGTATGGTTTGTACAGGCGCCGGGAGCGGAACAGACATTTTATCGGATCCTGCTGTTGGTATTGGTACCGTTTGTGGTGTTAGTACCGTTTTTCATCTATGGAATATCGGGGTTGCGTGGAAGAGCTGGCAGAAAAGGAAGCAGAAAGGCAGGGGCTCTTCTGGGAATATTGCTTTTGTGTCTGTTTTGCAGCGGATGCGGGACGAAGGAGCTGGAGGATCGTGCTTTCCCGCTGGCGATCGGCATCGGGGGAACAAAAGAAAAGGCGAAGGTTGTATTTGCTTATCCTGATGTAACCGGGCCGGATGCAAAAGAGGATGCCCTGACCAGGGATACGATCTGGCAGTCAGAGGCGGAATCTTTCTATGATGCACAAAACCAGTTTGAGCGGGAGAGCAATATGGTGGTGGATTATAATCATATGAAGGCGCTGTTGATCAGCAGGTCCTATGCTTCGGATGAGGAACAGCTTACCGCTATGATGCAGTTATTTGCAAACAGTGAGGAATTGCCGCGCAATACGCTGTTGTTTTTGACAGGTGATGAGGTGGATCAGGTGATCTCAGAGGATACGGACCTGAAAAAATGTCTGGGTATTTATCTGGAGCAGGTGGTGGATTCATCTATGGAGCTGCGCAGAAATGAGCCTGTTACATTGGGAACACTGATGAATCAGGTGGAAAATCAGAATGAGACAATTTTGGCGCCGATATTATCTATGGAAGAAAAAAAGCCGGTTATTACAGATTATCAGGTATTTGACGGTGTAAAGATGTCAGGAAAGATCTCCTCGGAGGATGCGTTATTCGCATTTTTCGTAAATAATGGGATCAAAAATGCAAGCTGGGAAACGAAAGAGGGAAAGGTTTTTGAACTCAGCGGTATCCGCAGCAACCGGACACTGGAACAGTCATCCGGTGGATGGCTTCTGCAGGTCCATTTGTCTGTTCAGGCAAATCTGATGAACGGACTTCCACAGACCACACAGGAAAAAGCAGATATGAAAGAAACATTGGAGCAGGAGATCACAGACGGTCTGCTTACCTTTCTGCAGGAAAATAAGGAGGCGGGTATGGATCTGACCAACAGCTATCTGCAATTACCGGGACTCTGCCGGGCGGGGTGGGAACAGGTAAAGCCTGATAAAGCCTCCTATGAGAAAAATCTTAATTATGAGATAGATGTGGATGTGCATATTTTAAATGAGGATTTTTGATGTTTTATTCTGCCCCTTGCTTCCTGTGAGGGGCAGATAAAAGATTATTTTTCAGTTTATAATTCATATTGTACATACTGAGAAAAGTTATCTGCTTAATCCCTTGGCAGGAGTTTTGGGGGAGTGATATTGAGTTACCATATCAGGTACCGGAGAATACTTCTTGCATGCATTTCTGTATAATCCGGTAAAAAATGGCAAGACTGATACTGTCAGATCTGGACAATAGAAAAGAAAGAGGGTACCTGTTAATTATGAAGAAAAAAAGAAACAGAGGATGTTATCTGATCGCTATAGTATCAGCCTTCGGGCTTACGGTTTTTGCAGAGATTTTTTTATCCAGCGGGATAAAGATGCAGCAGAATATTTCGGAAAAGATTATACGTTTTCATGTGATTGCAAACAGTGACAGCAGGGAGGATCAGGAATTAAAACTGGCGGTGCGGGATGCGGTGGGAGTTCAGATGAGGAGAAAATTAGAAGGAGTCTCAGATCTGGAGGAGAGCCGGGAGATCGTGAGAGATAATATTTCCAGTATAGAAAAGACAGCATCAGAGGTGATTGCCGCCCAGGGGCATGACTATCCGGTAAACGCGAGCCTGACCGTGTGTCAGTTTCCGGAAAAAAGCTATGGTTCATTTACTTTTCCTGCGGGAAATTATGAAGCTCTGGAACTGACCATCGGAGAGGGAAAAGGACATAATTGGTGGTGTGTGATGTATCCTAATCTCTGCTTTCAGGGTAATCTGTATGAAATAGATGATGCGGGAAATGCGGCGGAACTTCAGAATGCGCTTTCCGCAGAGGAATATGCGGCGATTATGGAGAGCGGGGATTATGAGGTGAGATTTAAAATATTGGAAATGCTGGAAACTGTTTTACGGATGTAGGAAAATAAAAAATACAAAAACAAAAACATACAACAATAAAAGCATCTCCCAAAGAGGGGTACAGAGGAGGGAACCGTTATAAATATGCGGTCCGGTGTTCCTGCCCCGGACGGGAAAGCCACTGGACCGCTCCAACATCTGGCGGATATTTTAGGCCACAGCAGTATCGATACAACCCGGATCTACATCATCACCACCATCCGTGAGCATCAGAGACAACTGGATAGCATGTCCCTTGTCCTGCAGGAATAGAAAAAGCGCAGCCTGAAAAGGTGCGCACACTGGATGAAAATACCATATGCCCAGTACCATCAGAAAAAAAAGGGCGCAAAAATCAATTCTCCGATAAGGTTCCGGAAAAGGAATTTTGGAGGGTCGGATTTCTGCGCTCTAATGTCAGATACGTCCTCGGTTTGCAGAAAAAATAATCAGAAAAGGACGGTAGAAAACGTAATTTTTAATTTATATATTGACTTTGAGGCGGTCGCGGGGTACAATTCTGTGTATAAAGATTGTGTGCCTTTCAGGTACCTGTCTGCTATACAACAAAATGTTTATTTTGTTTAGAATATAAGGCCATAAAGGATTCATCGACGAA
>CAYRZL010000080.1:0-11029 GCA_964428795.1 uncultured Lachnospiraceae bacterium
ATTATTTCCATAAAGACAGCGGATTGGAAGTGGATTTTGTGATCCGGTATAAGGGAGAATGTACGTTGGTAGAAGTAAAAGCGTCTACCGGGAACACAAAAAGCACAAAAACCATTCTGCAGCATCCGGAAAAATATCATGTAACCAGTGCGATCAAATTAGGAGACTATAACGTGGAACGGGTGAAGCAAATTCTTACGCTTCCACTGTATATGGTATTTCTGCTGAGGGCGCTCTGATTCGCATATTTGCAGGTTCTTCTGTTTCCTGCTATCATTTTCGCAGTAACGCATAAGAAAATGTTGGAATACAGGAACGGATAACGGAGGTTGGATATTGTTTTGACATTGAGGAACAGGAGGTTATGAAGCAGCGGCTTGAAAAAATCAGGCCGGGAATCAGGGGGTTTTGTTGACAATTCCATGTCAGGCACGTTATGCTAAAACATAGCTTTAGATAACGTAGATGTAAGATTAGCAAAATTATAGTAAAGGAAGGTGTCCAATGCCAGTAGGAAGAAAAAAACATTTGGAAATTATTTTGGATTTTATTATGATGACAGCAGGGGCAATCATTGCAGCTTTTGCCATTGAGGAATTTTTGGTTCCATGTACCATTTTGGATGGCGGAGTTGTAGGTGTCAGTATTATTATCAATACATTATCGGGATTTTCCCTGAGTTTATTGATTTTGATTTTTAATGTACCGTTTTTGCTCATTGGTTCCCGGTTTTTGGGAAAACTGTTTATCGTAAAATCGGCATACTCCATGGTGATTTTTTCTATCTTTCTGGAAGTGTTCAAACCACTTGTAAATGCTACGGATCAATATCTGCTGGCGGTTTGCTTTGGCGGTGTGATTCTCGGTGTGGGTGCAGGACTGGTTATTCGTTTTGGCGGGTGTCTGGACGGAACGGAGACCGTTGCTATTTTGCTGAACAGAAAGTACAAATTTCCTGTGGGTCAGACCGTATTGATTTTTAATGTAATTATTTATGCAGTGGCAGGCATTGTGTTTGACTTTGACCGTGCTATGTACAGTCTGCTTACATATTTTATAACCTCGAAAATTATTGATTTCGTAGAATCCGGTGCAGATCAGACGAAAGCGGCGATGATTATTACCGATGACGGACAAACCATATCTGAGCTGATTTACAAGCGTCTTGGAAGAACCGTTACGTTTATGGAGGGAGAAGGACTTGTCAGCGGCAGGAAGGTCGTAATGTACTGCGTACTGACAAGGTTTGAAATCGGAGAGTTGAAATCTATCATAAATGAAGTGGATACTTCTGCGTTTGTTGCTGTCAGCAATGTATCCGAGATCATTGGAAATCATGTGAAAAAGACAGGGGAAATTCCGAAAAGAAAAGATGATTGAGGAAGAAAAAGCATTCTGATAAAATGAAAAGAAAAAATTTACTTTTCTCTCTTTTTGTGATATATTTCCAGATAGTGTAAGGAGACATCCGGAACACTTTGCATAAGGAAAGACAAAGGAGATATAGATAAAATGAAACTGGGAATCGTCGGTTTGCCAAACGTAGGCAAGAGTACATTATTCAATTCACTGACAAAGGCAGGCGCAGAGTCTGCAAACTACCCGTTCTGCACCATTGACCCCAATATTGGTATCGTGGCAGTACCGGATGAGCGTCTGAAATTGCTGGGGGATCTCTATCACTCCAAAAAAGTGACTCCGGCAGTCATTGAGTTTGTGGACATAGCAGGACTTGTAAAAGGCGCCAGCAAAGGAGAGGGACTTGGAAACCAGTTCCTTGCAAATATCCGTGAGGTAGATGCCATCGTGCATGTGGTCCGCTGCTTTGAGGATACCAATGTGGTGCATGTGGATGGGAGCATCAATCCGGCAAGGGATATTGAGACGATAAACTTTGAGCTGATCTTCTCTGACATTGAAATCTTGGAGCGTCGTATTGCAAAGACTGCAAAGGGCGCCCGGATGGACAAAAAGCTGGCAAAAGAGCTGGAGCTTCTTGAAAAAGTAAAAGCGCATCTGGAGGACGGAAAGCTGGCAAAGACCTTTGAAGTATCGGATGATGAGGATGAGCAGGCATGGTTTGCCTCCTATAATCTGCTTACTGCGAAACCGGTCATTTATGCTGCAAATGTGTCCGAGGATGATCTGCCGGATGACGGAGCTTCCAATGAGTATGTGGAAAAGGTGCGTGCTATGGCGGCGGAGGAAGGCTCCGAAGTGTTTGTGATCTGTGCACAGATCGAGCAGGAGATCGCAGAGCTGGATGATGATGAGAAAGCGATGTTCTTAGAAGAACTTGGACTTGAAAAATCCGGTCTGGAAAAACTGATTCAGGCAAGCTACAGTCTGCTTGGTTTGATGAGTTTTCTCACCTCCGGGGAGGACGAGACCCGTGCGTGGACCATCAAAAAAGGAACAAAAGCGCCTCAGGCGGCAGGAAAGATCCATACCGATTTTGAGCGTGGATTCATCCGTGCCGAGGTGGTGAATTATAAGGATCTGCTGGATTGCGGAAGTCTTGCAGCAGCCAGAGAAAAAGGTCTGGTGGGACTGGAGGGAAAAGAATATGTGGTCCGGGACGGAGATGTGATCTTATTCCGCTTTAACGTTTAGAGGGAATGACTGAAAACAGTTGCCTATAAGAAAAAAATGCATATCTTAGAAGAGAGAGATTACGGGTACGGAGCACGCTGATTTCCGGGCGGCGCCAGAGAGGTGAGATATGCGTTTTAGTGATTTTTCCAGAAAAGAAGTGATCAACGTATGTAACTGTAAAAGTCTTGGCTATGTACAGGATTTGATTTTTGATGAATGCAATGGTCATATAAAGGCGATCATTATTCCGGGACCGGGAAAATGGATGGGAATGTTTTGCAGAGATCATGAATTTGTGATTGAGTGGGAATGCATTGTCCGCATCGGCCCGGATATTATTCTGGTAGATATCAAAGAAGAAAGTAAAATGCACAAATTATGAAAAGACATTCTTTTTGGTAATGTACATGAATATACGAAAGGAAGAAGCGGGATATGATAAAAAGATATGAGGATATCAAACATGTGATGATTCCGGGAATGAAAGGCGGAATGGGAGCAGTGGAAAAAATATCAAGTGTGGAGCCGGGAGAGTATGACAGCAAAATAAAGGTTGCGGCCCGTCTTGTATTTCGACCGGGAGATTCCATCGGGATGCACCGCCATGAGGGCGAAGAAGAGATTATAACCATTTTATCCGGAACAGCCAGATACATAGATGGGGAAAAAGAAGCAATGCTGAAAGCAGGTGACGTGACCATTTGCAGAGATGGTGAGCAGCACAGCATTCTAAACGCATCCGATCATGAAAATCTGGAAGTGTTTGCATTGGTGGTTGGAATTTAGATTAAAATGAAAAATAGACCGGTTGGTGGAGGCTGGTCTTTTTTTTTCGCTGTTTTTTGGTAAAAAATGGTTCTATTCTACCACTTTTATTGACAAAGTGGCAGAATCATTGGTATGATAACAGGGGAAATCTGAATAGAGAAAATGTGGTCTGAAAGACCGGGAGGATGACATATGAAGTGTCCATTTTGCAGTAGTGATAATACAAGGGTGATCGACTCCAGACCGGCGGATGATAATAGTTCCATCCGGCGCAGACGTCTGTGTGACGATTGTCAGAAGCGGTTTACGACATATGAGAAAGTAGAGACGATTCCGCTGATCATTATCAAGAAAGACAATAACAGAGAGCAATATGACAGAACGAAGATAGAGGCCGGTGTGCTGCGTGCCTGCCACAAACGCCCTGTCCCGGCAGATGCCATCAATCAGGTAATAGACGATGTGGAGACACAGATTTTCAGTATGGAAGAAAAAGAAATTCCAAGCAATGTGATCGGTGAGCTGATCATGGACAAGCTGAAGGATCTGGATGCGGTTGCATATGTCCGGTTTGCTTCTGTTTACCGGGAATTTAAAGATGTAAACACATTCATGAATGAGTTAAAGAAGATGTTGGATAAATAATCGGAATGTGAGGGGATTGATCATGTTAAAGATTTTTTATCCGAATATGCGGATTCATTCTACCTATTCTATCAATTTTGAGCAGTTGTATGCGGATGGTTACCGGGGAATCATTTTTGATATTGACAATACACTGGTGCCCCACGGTTATCCGGCAGATGAAAGAGCAAAAAAATTGTTTGCCAGGTTAAAAACGATCGGATTTGACTGCTGCCTGCTTTCCAATAATCAGGAGCCGCGGGTGAAGATGTTTCAGGAGGACATCGGGCTGAAATATATTTACGATGCACATAAGCCCTCCGTGGCAGGCTATGAGAAGGCGATGGAACGAATGGGGACGGACAGGACAGACACATTGTTTATCGGAGATCAGATTTTTACCGATGTATTCGGCGCAAACCGCACCGGGCTTTTTACGATTCTGGTGGATAAGATTTACTGGAAGGAAGAAATTCAGATCGTGTTTAAGCGGTATATGGAAAAAATCGTTTTGCTGGGGTTTGCGGTTTATTCGAGACGTCGGATGGAGGATACGGATGGTCCCCGTAAATTAAAAGGGAGGTATGCGGTATGAAAATTGCGATTGGAAATGATCATGCGGCAGTGGAGTTAAAAAATGAGATGGTGGATTATCTTACCGGACTTGGCCATGAGGTGATCAACTATGGTACGGATACAAATGAAAGCTGCAATTATCCGGAATATGGCGAGAAAGTAGGACGTGCGGTAGTGAGCGGCGTGGCAGACTGCGGTGTGCTGATCTGTGGAACCGGTGTGGGTATTTCTATTGCGGCGAACAAGGTGAAGGGTGTGCGTGCGGCGGTATGTTCTGAACCTGTCACTGCAAGACTGGTAAAAGAGCACAATAATGCAAATATTATTTCCTTTGGAGCCAGAATCGTTGGAACAGAAACTGCAAAAGGAATTTTGGATGCTTATCTGAATGCAGAGTTTCTCGGCGGACGTCATCAGACAAGAGTGGATCTGATTCATAAAATAGAGGAGAACTAATTCATAAAATATAGCGGAACTAATATATCCGTAGAAAAGGCTTGAAAAAAGTCTTTATATATTATAAAATGGAGTACAGCGTGGGTACACGTAGAGTACCCGATTTCGTAAAGGAGGAAATTTCGAATGATTTCAGCAGGTGATTTCAGAAATGGTATTACAATTGAGTTGGATAACAACATTTACCAGATCATTGAGTTCCAGCATGTAAAACCGGGTAAAGGTGCAGCATTCGTAAGAACAAAATTAAAAAATATTAAGAGCGGAGGTGTGGTTGAGAAAACCTTCCGTCCGACAGAGAAGTGCCCACAGGCTCGTATCGACAGATCTGACAAGCAGTATCTGTACAATGACGGAGATCTGTATTACTTCATGGACGTAGAGACTTACGACCAGATCGCACTGAGCAAGGATGACATCGGTGATGCGCTTAAATTTGTTCAGGAAAATGAGATGGTTAAAATGTGTGCTCACAATGGCAGCGTATTTGCAGTTGAGCCGCCATTGTTCGTAGAGCTGGAGATCACTGAGACAGAGCCTGGATTCAAAGGCGATACTGCTCAGGGAGCTACAAAACCGGCTACTGTTGTAACAGGCGCTACCGTACAGGTTCCGTTGTTCGTAGAGCAGGGTGATGTGATCAAGATTGATACCAGAACCGGTGAATATTTGTCCAGAGTTTAAATAACAGGTATTTTTAATGCCGTCCCTCACAGAGAGGGGCGGCATTTTTGGCTGCAAAAACAGGTTATTTTGATGTTCGTGTCTGCCGAAGCACAAGTGCGACAGCGCTCATTGCCATTGCACTCTGGCTGATGAGCATACCCCACAGATAAGCGTGCATTCCGAACTGAGGCATGAGACAACGGATGAAAAAAATGCGGATGCCGATTCCCATAAGGCTTAAAAACAGAGTTTGAGTAGGCTTGCCAAGTCCATGCAGGATACTGCAAAAGGTTGAGCCTAAAAACAGGAAGGGACAGATCCAGCCAAGCGTCGTAATATAAGCTCCTGCCAGCGCATTGTGAAACAGTGTGGTGCCGATCCAGTTTCCGAAGATCAGAAAGCCCAAGGTACAGACCAGTCCGAGCATCAGGCAGGTCATAAATGTTTTTTGTATTGCCAGCCTTATCTTCTTGTGGTTATGCTGAGACTTGGCATGGGAGATGGCAGGCAGCAGCATAACGGACAGTGAATTGCTGATGACGCAGGGAAACATAATGGTGGATATGACCATTCCGGTGAGAACGCCATATATGCTCAGTGCAACGCCGGAATCATAGCCAAAATCCCGCAGCGCTACGGGAATCATCAGTGTTTCCACACTCTGAAATACACTGACCAGTATCCGGTTGGCGGTCAGCGGTATGGACAAAGAGAGCAGATTGCGAAAGGCAAAGCGGATCCCACCGGAACTCTTGCCTATCCGCAGTGCGGTAATGCAGAACAGAGAAGAGGCAAGTTCTCCGATAAGCAGCCCGAATACGCCCAGCATGGCATTTGGCTCTTTTCCCTGTGTGAGCCAGATATGGCAGATGATGTATACGCCGCCGACACGGACTACCTGTTCTAATAGCTGTGAAGCGGCAGGAATGGCTGTTTTTTTCAATCCATAATAGAAACCGCTGATGCAGTTATGTATGCAGGCAAAAGGAATGGTCCAGCACATGATACGGATAAGGGGTTCGCAGCGGGCTTCTTTTAAAAACGTGTCAGCAAAAAAATCTGCATGTGTATAAATCAATATGGCACAGAGGACAGACAATATCATGGACATGCCAAGTCCCACGTACAGATAGGTTCTGGCAGGTGCCAGATCTTTGCGGCCTATGAACTCGGCAGTGTACTTTGAGATAGCTGTCTGGATTCCGGCACAGGATATGGAAATAACAACTGCAAACAGTGGGAAAATCAGTTGATAGATTCCCAACTGTTCCGCACCGATGGAGCGGGAAAGGAATATTCTGTAATAGAAACCAATGATCTTACTGACGATTCCTGTGATCGTCAGTACCAGGGTGCCTGCGACGAGCGGACTTTTGGTGTATTTAAAAAGATTCAAGGCACGTAGGCTCCTGTGTTTTTATGACAATATATGAATAAAGGGGAAAATTTATGATATATCTGGATAATGCGGCGACAACCCGCACCAAGCCCTGTGTCATGGAGGAGATGGTTCCCTATTTCTGTGAGTATTATGGAAATGCATCGGCGCTCTATGAGCTGGGCGGAAGAAGCAGGGATGCCATGGAACAGGCGCGCAAAACGATTGGCAATATTCTGGGAACGGAAGCAAAAAATATATATTTTACATCGGGTGGAACGGAAAGCGACAACTGGGCGCTTAGAAGCGCTGCCCTTGCCCTGAAACACCGGGGCAGGCACATCATTACCACAAAGATCGAGCATCATGCAATTCTGCATACATGTGAATTTTTGGAAGAACAGGGATTTGAGATTACTTACCTGAATGTGGATGAATACGGAGTGGTACGGTTAAATGAGCTTGCGAGAGCAATTAGAAAAGATACGATTTTGATTTCAGTCATGTTTGCAAATAATGAGATCGGAACCATTCAGCCGGTGATGGAAATCAGCCGGATGGCTCATCTTCATGGAATATTGTTCCACACGGATGCGGTGCAGGCATTTGGGCATGTGCCGATTTCGGTGGAGCGTTATGGCATTGACATTTTATCTGCAAGCGGTCACAAGTTCGGTGGACCGAAAGGAACCGGATTTTTGTACATCCGGGAAAAATCCGGTATACAGCCATTTTTGTTTGGAGGTGCTCAGGAGAGAAAGATGCGCGCCGGGACGGAAAATATTCCGGGGATTGTCGGAATGGCGTGTGCGGCAAGGGAATCGGCAGCCCATATGACAGAGACGATGCAGAAGGAGAAAAAACTGCGTGACTATCTGGTAAAACGCATCCTGACTGAAATACCGGATGTCTATTACAACGGGCATCCGCTGCGCAGATTGTCAAATAATGCAAGCTTCTGTTTTCGGTGTGTGGACGGAGAAGCATTGGTGATCCTGCTTGACATGGAAGGAATCTGTGCTTCTTCCGGGTCCGCATGTTCCGCCGGCAGCAAGGCTCCTTCCCATGTGCTTACTGCCATCGGCAGACCCGAAGAGCTGGTCAGGGGTTCGCTGCGTCTGACATTGAGTGAGGAGACCACAAGGGAAGAGCTGGACCATACGGTGGAAGTGCTGAAAGGAATTATGACACAGCTTCGGGAGACGTCACCGGAGCTGTAATCTGTAAGCTGTCAGGGATGCACTTTTCGCATTCGGAGCCAATTCGGAAGATGCTTTGCAGTTTATCCGGGTTGGCTCCGGGCAGTTAGTCCAGGGGAATGAAGTCCGGTATACGATTTTTGAATACGGTAAAATAACGAAAACCACAGCTTTTTAAAATTTCAGGAACCGCTTTGAAATTATAAGCCAGATGCTCCGGCGCATGGGCATCGGAACCGATGGTAATGATCTCCCCCCCAAGCTCACGGTAGCGTCTCAGAATATCTTCGGCGGGATTTGGATGTCCAAGCCCGTATTTGAATCCACCGGTGTTGATCTCAATCCCCTTGCCGGAGGCGATGAGCTTTTTTAAAATTTCATCGATGATATCCGAAAAGTCAGAATATGAAAAATGAGCATTTTTTTCCGGGGCATATCGTACAATATAATCAAGATGTCCATATACGTCAAAGTCATCATATACAGCCAGATTTTCCAGAATAGAGTCAAAGTATTCCAAAAAGCCTTCACAGTCGGAGCGGTGTTCAAAGTATTCCGGATACCAGGGATCAATCCCATGCACCACATGTGACGAGCCTATGATAAAATCAAAACGGTATTGCTTCAACAGGTTTCTGTGAGTCTCCGCCAGATGAGGCTGCAATCCCAGCTCCATGCCGGTGCAGATGCAGAGTCGATCTCCGTACTGCTCACGCAGAGCGGCGATTGTGGGAATATACCGGTCAAAATCCAGTAAAAATTCCGATTCATCATAAGGATAATCCAGATCCAGATGATCTGTGATGCATATACCGGACAGATTTTTTTGGATGGCAGTTTCTATCATAGCTTCCGGCAGAGTATTGCTGTCACCGGAAAAATGCGTGTGCAAATGTGTATCCCAAAGCATAAATTACACCTCTTCCATGTATGTTTTTTGGTAAAACCTTACATAATGATAAAGGATGGCACTGATTTTGTCAAAAAGAAATCGATTGTTATCAAAAAAGATTAGTTGGAGGCATCCGTGGAAAAATAGATTGATAAAAAATTAACAAAAATTTTGAAAAAAACAGGTAAATAGTTAAAATATTAACAAAAATACAAAAAGATGATGATAAAGTATTGAATTTATGGAAGGAATTAGTTAAAATAAGACTATCGAAGAAGAAATTCTGTGGGTGACCACAAAAACTTTATTTTCTAGGAGGAATAAAAAATGGCAGTAAAAGTTGCAATTAACGGATTTGGACGTATTGGTCGTCTCGCGTTTAGACAGATGTTTGGTGCGGAAGGGTATGAAATCGTTGCAATCAACGATCTGACAAGCCCGAAAATGCTTGCTCACCTGTTGAAATATGATTCTTCACAGGGTAAATATGAGAAAGCAGACACCGTAACAGCAGGTGAAGATTCCATCACCGTAGACGGAAAAGAGATTAAAATTTACGCTGAGCCGGATGCAAATAATTGCCCGTGGGGTGAGTTGGATGTTGACGTAGTTCTGGAGTGTTCCGGATTCTACACCTCCAAAGCAAAAGCACAGGCCCATGTAAATGCAGGCGCTAAGAAAGTAGTTATTACCGATCCGGCAGGAAACTATCTTCCTACCGTAGTATACAATGTAAATCAGAATATCCTGACAAAAGATGATACCATCATCTCCGCAGCTTCCTGTACAACAAACTGCCTGGCTCCGATGGCAAAAGCTCTGAATGATCTGGCGCCGATCAAATCCGGTATCATGTGCACAATTCATGCTTACACAGGAGATCAGATGACTCTGGATGGCCCTCAGAGAAAAGGCGATCTGAGAAGATCCCGTGCAGCAGCAGTTAATATCGTTCCCAACAGCACAGGCGCAGCTAAGGCAATCGGCCTGGTTATCCCTGAACTCAACGGCAAGCTGATCGGCTCCGCACAGCGCGTTCCTACTCCTACAGGCTCCACCACGATCCTGACAGCAGTAGTTAAGGGCGCTCCTACAAAGGATGCCATCAACGCAGCTATGAAGGCAGCAGCTAATGAGTCCTTCGGCTACAACGAAGACGAGATCGTTTCCAGCGATATCGTTGGCATGAAGTTCGGTTCCCTGTTCGATGCTACCCAGACCATGGTTCTGCCCATCGACGATGATCTTGCAGAAGTACAGGTTGTTTCCTGGTACGACAACGAGAACTCCTACACAAGCCAGATGGTTCGTACAATCAAGCACTTCGGCAAGCTGCTGAACGTTTAATGTTATATTCAGCCGTAGTTCCGTGAGGTCAAAATCGCGCACGCGCGCGATTTTGTGAGGGCAGCACGCACCAAAATGCGGTTTTATTGCATTTGGTGTGCATCTGCGTTACGGTTCAGCCGCAGGGCTGAACTGTAACCGTTTAATTGCCGGAACGGTTTTGTATGAGATATGCCGCATGATGCAGTGCGGCGGCTATGAGACATAGGCTCATTGGGGGTCCGGTCTTTAGGACCGGACCCTTTTTTCAATAAGAAGCGGTCTGTAGGAAAGCCGCAGGCGGCGTCTGATTTTGAATCACGCAGTAGTTTAAATCATATAAGGAGGTCCTGAACATGGGCTTAAATAAGAAATCCGTTGATGATATCAACGTAAAAGGCAAAAGAGTGCTTGTAAGATGCGATTTTAACGTTCCGTTAAAGGGCGGCGTTATCACTGATGAGACCCGTATCGTAGCAGCTCTGCCCACCATCCAGAAGCTGATCAACGATGGCGGCAAGGTTATCCTTTGCTCCCACCTCGGCAAAG
>CAYRZL010000081.1:0-10808 GCA_964428795.1 uncultured Lachnospiraceae bacterium
GTCGAGGAAGCCAAGAAAAATGTAGCCATTTAATTATTATTCAATGTACTAGTTGATAAAGGATGGAGGGATTCGTAAATGGAATTGAAATCAAAAAGCAGAGCAGATATTGAAAAGCTTTTACAGGTAGGAAAAGTTGATGTTGGAAATGGAACACTCTTTGGTGTTTCTGAACGCAGAACACCAAAAACAAATGGTTTGACACTTGTAATCAGTACTGGCGGAAGTGGTATGTCTTCAATCAAGGAGGCAATGCGTATCGCAGATCAGAAACTTAGGGTTGATTACAAAAATTATGTGAAATTCATCGTGGTTGATTCTTCAAAAGGCGAAGTAGATGATATGAAGAGAAAGAGTAAAGGAGTTAAGACCCTTAATATTTCCTCGCCAGGTGCACAATCAAGACTTCAGCACAGCCTTCGTCCTTCATTTTTTAAGAAAATCATGCCAAAGGATTACAACATGCAGTTGATCAATGAAGACGGCGCTTCCCAAGACAGAATGACGGGACGTATAAAGCTTTACGATGAGTCTGCCGGTTCGACAAACGATACATTATTTAGAAATATGATTCAGAATCTGTTCAAGACAGAATGGGCTGCATATGCAAATCTTCCAATTGATATTATGATTCTGACTGGTATTTCTGGCGGTAATGGCTCTGGTACCTTTATTGATTTAGCAGCGCAGGCAAAAGTTGCTTGCCCAGATCCATCTAAAGTACATGTATATGGATATATTATGCTCCCGGATACTGCTGAACGATTTGCGTCCACAGATGCTGCCAAAAGAACGTTGCACAGAAATGGTTTTGCAGCATTAAAAGAGTTGGAAAGCTATATGAGTATTGGATTCAACTTGAATCGTAAAGAGACCATTGAATCTACTCAGCCGGCAAATACAGTAACATTTTCGCCAATCAATTTGCCATTTAACTATCCGGTTCTGATTTCCGGTGATTATGATGATGCAGTGTCAATGATTGGGGAGACGATTGTAAACCTGATTGCAAGTAGCGAAGGTGAATTTAGCCAGGAGGCTTTTTATAGCAACCTTTATACAATGAGAGATCGTATTTTATCAAGGGCAGATATTAGTGATAATGGAATCCTTCGCCGGGGCGCTTGCCCGGAAGATTCTCATATGTATTGCGGTATCGGTTTTGCGCATGCATCCATTCCTGAGAAAATCGTTATCCCGAATGTTGTGAGCAAGGTGTGCCAGAAAGTATATGTAGAACAGAACGTTGGAATTGCAGGAGCTCAGACAGCGACAGCATTCTGCTCAAAAAATAAGTACTTGGGACGTGCAGATTTTGAGAATGCAATTCGTTCGATTTTTGCATTAGATTCCGAACCGCAGCTGAACTCAGAGAGTTTGTATCGAAAGATTTTTAATATCATTGCATCACATTCAAGATTAAAAGAAAATCAATGGGATGTATCTTTCCAGGAAATTGTTAATGGTGAAGTTGGCGAATATGAAAAGGGATTTAATATAGACGAAACAGCAAGACTTGCTGTAGAGCAGGTTAGAAAAGCTCTCCAAACGGAATATAACGGAATATTAACGAATTCTCAAAAGGAAATGGAAAAATATGGACCACGTGCCTTTGAATATTTGTATCATGGAACAGGCGCTATGGATCCCAATGGAGTCCAGGAAGATTTTTCAGATATTAGTATACGTGTGCTTCTCAAGACAGCTGTTGGGAAACTTACTGCATTAGCTGGAAAGCCAGGAACATGGCCTGCGCTTCTTCCACAGGAAAATATTGTTGGACGTGCTGTGGAAGCACTCTTAAAGAGCAAAGCAAATGAGTGGAAAGGCCAGGCTACTACAGCTGCACAACAGAGTGTTTATTCGAAGGTTGCGCAGTCAATGAATGGGCTTTCTGGTATCTGGAGAGTGGAATATCAGGATAAGATCGAGCGTTTCATTGAGTCAAGCCTTCGGTTTGCGGATGTTCTTGAAACAATGAATGAATACTACAAAGGTGTTGGTAAAAGCTTGGATGCCTCTGATTTCAATGAATTTGCATCAACCACCGGTGAACGGAATGGAGTAAATTTGTGCTCTGATGCGAAAATGTATCATTGGGTAAAAGGAAATGTTGAGACGAAAGTTAACAGTATTGATGTTAACACAGTCAAAGAGGCATTAGTAAGTGACTTTTTTGCGAAGTCTGCCGATTGGACTAGCGAGGATCCTGGTAAGGCAAGAAGAGCATTTGATGATGTTATGGGACGCATTTGCGGCGTGGGCAAATATGCAACTGTTAATAACGGGTTGAATATGGGCATTACAGAGTATTTTGAAACACTTCTTGCAGATATACCGGTAGGACAGCAGCCGGTAGAGGTACAGAATGTAGTATCTCTTATTATGCAGAGGTTGCTTCAGAGCAGTGCGCCGTCACTCGATATCGAAGTCGGTTCTAAAAATTGTATCAATCAAACAATTCTTGTTCCGCAGAGTTTGATTTCAGGTCAGTATGGACCTATGATTCAAAAAGCTTTGAAGGAAGTTCTTGGAGAAACTGGAAGGGTTGGTGTTTCTTCCGTTGTTGATGCAATCGTTTGTTATCAGACTTCTGTTGCGAATGCGTTGGCGGATCTGAAACAGCTTAATTTATGGGAAGACGCGTATGAAAGCACCAAAAACGCTACGATGCATTCTGTAAATGGTGAGTATCCTTCAAAGTATACAGAGGCTGATAAGGTAGATACGGACAGAATTCGAAGCATAAAAGGCGCAGACGTAGATCCGGTTACCAGCCAAATCTGCGGCACCGGACTTAGCTGGATGAATTATCCATCCATTAACGTAAGGCGTTATGAAGGTGAATTTGAGCAAACTCCTGCAACTATTGAGGGCGTATATCGGCGGACTAAGTTTGCCGAGAAAGTAAAATATGCTCTGTTAAACGGGATTATTGAAGAAGAATGTACAGATAATATTTACAAGTATTGGATCAACACAATCCCTGAAGACTGGAAGAATCTTAGTTTAAGAGGCTACCGTCCCAGAAATGCCAGTGATGCTATGGCGGGAAAAGAATTGTTTGATTATCTTGCAAAGCAGAATCCGGCAGGAAATCAGAATTATCGTAAGCAGATTATTTTAACTGGTTCGGAATTCTTTGATGAAAAAGGTTTTGACTTTAATACAATTATCTCCATCGAACACTGGACGGACGAGCAGGTAAAGAAAACGGCCCGTGGTTATATGATGAGAGCGTTGCGAAAGAATACCTATCTGTTTCAGGAGATGCAGGAGACGCTTTACCGTTATTGTGAGGTACAGGCAGAACTTTCTGCCATCATTGGTCCGATGATGGAAAAACTTCGTGCAGAGAACTTTGCTGATTTGTTCCTGTATGGCGTGATTACTTCAGATGAAGATGATTACGAGTATAAAGTACAAATTAATGAGAGAGGCTCAAACGAAATCCTTGTTACGCTTGGCCGTAGAGAAAAGGCGAGAATGGGAGATCTTGAAAAGGGACTGCTTGCTGATGAATTAAAGCTGGCGATTGTGTATCGCCGCTATAAAGCATTGGTAGAGGAAGGTACGATTACCGAAAGTCGCATCAAGGATGTAAAAGAAGCGATTCTTGATAAGCTTTCGGACAAAGAACTTGATCAGATGATCGATAAAAATGTCGAAAAGCTTGAGAAAGAAATCAGTATTTATAAAGATGTTGTGGCCGGTGCAAAAGATCCTGTCGATGTGCTCATGGATAAATACAATATGTCTGATAGAGATATCGAAGAAGCTGAAGCAATCGTTACATTCTATGAGGCGGTTCAGGAATCTGTAAAGAATGTCTAAAGCGGTAGTTATTGTGCCTGTCGGGATGCTTCACATTTAGTGAACTGGTGCTGGCAGGCATTTTTATGATGATCATTTAAGCCTGGAAGTCAGGCAAATAATATATTTATTAATAGTGAGAGGAAACCGTATGGAAACTACACTCAACGATATAAATTTATCCCAGGATGCGCTGACAGTTTTTATTAACCAGCATTCGAATAACAGCGCTATGATAGAATCGATTTTTGAAAAACTGTTTGATTCACAGCAATATATATATATGAACAATGTACATCCGACAGGGGAAGAATTGTTTAAAATTTTAAGTGATGAAATTAACGATTACAATGCAATTCTTCCGGGATCGGAACGTATCACAGTATGTTATTATCTGCCATTATTAGATTTGACAATGGAATGGATCGATATATTTTACAAAACAGTAGAAGAGTTAAATAAACGCCATCCAATTTCTAACATGATCAATCATCATTTTATGATCTGTTTTAGTTATAGTACACAACAACCACTTGGTGGAAAAAAGGAAGAATTGTGTCAGCTAATGTGTAAATTAATGACAGATAACAGAGGAAATATGGTATCGCATCAGTTGTATTTGCTGCGGCAGGAAGGGTTCCATCCTCTGGATAGTCAGGAGCAGGGACTTGTTCAACTTCTTCATGTTCTTAGCCGCAGAGACTATTCAAAGGTTGACCGTATAGCCGATTCATTCATCACTTATTTGAAAATGATCAACTACTCTGATTATTATCAGGATCAGGCAATAATCTGTAATAGGAAACTTGAAGAAATCCAACAGTGGGGCTCCGAACAGAAGGATCCAGGCCTTGCAAATGTTTTTGCTTCTGTACAGTTTGCAGTTCAGGAACCGGTAAAGCAACTTGCTGATACTATTCGTATGTTCCGCAAAAGAGCTTGTCTCTATCCGGTCAGTTCTACAGAATATAAGGGGAATCCAATTACAGGATACAAGAGACAGAGTACGAATAATCGGATTTTAAATAGACGTCAGGAAGAGTTTGTTTCTGATTCAAGAGAAAAACTGGCTGCCAGTGTAAATCTATCTGAAACAGTAAAAATGATTGAAAATGAATTGTTTTATAAAGACTATTTGGAACTTCAGCAGTTAATTGAAGATGGAAGTATGCATCAGAAAATAATATCTTGTGTGAATGGCATTCCCGCAGCAGGTTCTATGCAAGGGAACGAGGCGGAAATATTTGCAGACATGATTTATGAGCGTGTTAGAGCAATTGCACAAAAAGAGATCGGTAATCTTGAGAAGAAACGGAAAGATATGGAACTGCGTAAAAGGAGATATCAGAAAGATCTTGCGGAAGCAGGGCGTTATCAGAATTTGAGAGATTGCTTTGATCATATTTTTATTAATACGAGTAACATCTTGATTAATGGTATTTCACCCGTAAATCAGGATGATATTGCATTGATTAATAATAAATGTGGTGATGAATGGATGGAAAACGGATATGAGATATCAGGAGTGCAGATTGCATATCGCTATGATCCAATCAGTCCGTGCGAAATTGTTCTCCTGAAAGAATTTGATATGATTAATCTGGCAAGTGAAGATGCAATGACACGACTAGATCGTATGTTTGACTAGGAGGCAACAGAGATGTCCTTAAAAGATAGGGTTCAGATGACAGAAAATGGATTTAAAATTTTTCCAGATGCATCCCTGCAGCGAACACTGTATTTTGGTGAGTTTTCATTGAAAATGGGAGCAGAAGAAGATGCTGTATTGTCCCAGATCGAATATTGGGAACCAATAAAAAATAGAGAAATTATTCCTTCACGTCCGAAGACATTTGTAGAGATTGCGGAGAAAGAAGGCGATATCATCGTTGAAAGACATAAGTTTTTCTTTGCAGGCAGAGGTGGAAAAAATGAACTGATAATAAGTAGAAAGCGCGTAAAAAAATATGGTAAAAGGGCTTATATGGTAACAATTGAGTGGAAGGATTGTCCAAGTGAGCCTATCAACAGTGATTACATATATTTAACAAATGACAAAAATGAAAAATTCTATTTCCTGACGGAATTTATTGAGGCACAGGAACCGGATTCCAACAAATTACTTGATAAGTATATTTATACAGTGCCTGAGGGCGAGGACGAAAACTCATTTTATGTCGAAGTAGATCCGTTGGTTAAGAATAAGTATTCTGTATCTGAATAGAAATGTAGGTGAAAAATATGATTTATGATTATTATTGTCTCGATTGTGGCAATAAATTCAGTGGGGGTCAGATTAGCTTTGATTTGGCTGAATTTTTGGGGCTTCGAGAGACACAGGGTGCGGATGTTGTGCGCAGTAAAACGACACAGATTAGTGTTGAAGAATTAGCTGCGCTGGCAAAAGAATGTGGTAATGCATTGGAACATGAGCAGGTGAGTGAGATTTTCATCACCTTGGATGATCTACTGATACGAATGGGAAAAAATGCTGGTGGTGAGGCTTATGCTGCTGCAATGAAGGAATTTGATTATGACGGTCTTGAGGAAGCGATTCAAATGGTTTTGACCACCAGAGCCGGGGCTGAGGTCGCAAAAAATCTCGTTTCCAGTTACTCAGATGCCATTCGAAATCGTTTCACATATACTGGAACCCATGATTCTATGGGAAATCCTAACCAAACTGAGAGATTGAAATTTTCCAATTATAAAGCATCCTTCTTCATAAAACCAGAGTTTTTCGAAGGTGGAAGATCCAGATTAGTATATACGATGCAGTATAGTTGGGATAAATCATCACCGAATATGACCAAAATTGTTGCTCCAACAGTAATTCGTGGATATTGTCCAACTTGTGGCGAGCCTATTATTGATGGTGCGGGAAAGTATAAACACATTTTGATTGGATTGCTCGGGGCACAGAGTGCAGGCAAGACAACCACCATTGTTGCAATGATGAATGAGCTTTGGGAAAGTTACGATAAAGTGGGGCTAAAATTTCCAAGTAATCCATTATGTGACAGCAAATTCTATCATCGTGAAGAGAATGATAAACTTTATAAAAACGGATGGGCTGTCAGAAAAACTGCGGTAAATACAAGTTCAGCTAGTTTCAACGCATCGCTTCAGTTGACAACAAATGACGAGAAAACTACAAAGATTATAAGTTTCATTGATATTGCAGGAGAGCAGTGTTATGACCTCGCAACCAAAGAAATGAATCATAACGCACTCAAGGTTTATCCTCTTATCAATAGCTGCGATTTATACTTGCTTTGTACATGCATTGATCAGACAGGTTACGGTAATGCTTCTGGTGAAATCGCAGCAATTCCACCAGAAGCTGTAGTTCAGATTGCACGTAATGTTTATCAGAATCTTAGAGATCCGAGAAAAAAACCACCATTATGTATTCTTATGACGAAGTATGATCTTGCAGATAATATCTCTAGTGGTTCTGACCCGGATAATCCATTTAAAAAAATCAAAACAAAGACAGATTACTTGTATAAAAATCAGATAGAAAATCTTTCTAACACTTATGACCACATTGCCAATGAAAATGTCCGAAAACCCCTTCGTTGGTGTTGCAAAGTATACGAAGAATTGTCTAAGGTAACGTACACTGCAATGTTGTCTTGTTCAGCACTCGGACGAGCTGCGACCAAATTTGAAGGATCTATTGATGATCTTGTACCTTATAAGGATTCAGAAGGAAAAGAAAGACCATTTGCAAGAGTTCGAATGAATGAATTATGGAAATGGATTCTTCAGGTATGTGGTCTTTGTTCGACAAATGAGAAAATAATGACACTGCTTGAAGATGTTCCATCTTATGGAGAACACTATGCTTTATCTCAAAAACAGGCGGATGACGGAAATGGAAGATTTATATGTACGTATCCGGCATCGCGTGCAGCTTCCAGATGCGAGGCAGTGAAGAAACTGTTTATCAAAGTTTCTGATGATGATCAACATATCATCACTGAACTGGCAGAAGGCGTAAATAAGGGATTCTTTGGGATTGGCAGAAGTACACCAGAAGATCGAATCAGTGCTTTCATTAAATCTAAGCTGAGCTGATAAAGGAGCAAATATATGAAAAAACAGATAGGATACATTGTCCACGATGATGCGACGACGAACCAGACTATGGTTGAATGTCAGAGTCTGGCTGGTTTCTTTAATAGGAACAGCATCAGTAATTCTAGTAAGTTAAAGAGTGACACACAGAGCATTATTATTGAAGGCTCATCTAACCATTCATACTTGTTCATGGACTACAATTTTTCAGAATGCATAACACCACAGGCGAGAGCACTGAGATTGAAACAAAAACTTACTGAGCGTATGCCGGTTTACGGAGTGAAGGCGCAAGTTCCGGAGAGTAAGAGAGGATCCAATTACGGAGAATTGTTATTCTGCGAAGAAAATGATATGTTAGGCGACGGTTTCATTAATAATGTTTTTGGCGGTCGTTATATTACTGGTGAAGAAAGTGTAAAGCTGACGGATACTCAACTGAAAGAAATGATTGAGAAGACACCGAAGGTACAGGATTGCAGGATTAGTGATATTATAGGCGTTTGTAGTGTTCTAGAGCAACTTTGTAATACATTGGAGAAAAATCCAGAAGCACGATTTATAATATTGATGGATGATGCAGATAATTGTTCTATGGATTTGCTATGTCAATTGTATATGATGCTGCCACAGAAAATTCGTCTACAGGTTGGTTTTGAGACAAACATTCTGAAATCGGATATGGATGTTGTTGTTAAGAAAGGCTGGCCCTTACATCTTTTTACAGCTGAAAAAAGCACTTTTACAGAACTTGAGAGTGATAGATTTCAAATAGTTACCTGTGATTATGAACTGTGCAAGTCTCAGGGAATGCTTAATAAATCAGAACGTTTATTGAAACTAATAGAACTTGCAGAAAATGTTTCTTCAGAATGGATGACTTATTTAAGTTATATAGAAAGAAAGGTGCTTGAGCAGAAAAATGTAACAGCATCATCTTTTGCTTACTATTTTGAAATAGTTGAAGCAGTTCTTAATCCCTCAATGTATTGGTGGAGTAATGAGAATATTGAAAACCTGGAAGAATTAAAAGAAGCTTTTGATGATCAGCAGGAGCTTATGAATAATTCACAGATACGTATGCGCTCAAAAGAAGCTTTTGTTTCTGAGGTAATGCAAAAAAAATATTTCGGTGATGAACTTGTTGCAAAGGCTAGTGCCGAAGAAAAAGTGAGCAATGAGAGTGTGCTCCAATTCCTTGGTGAACATTTAGGCTTGTCTTCTGTTATAGCTGCTGTATCTGCATTGGCTGATAATATGCGTCATGATAAAAATGAAGCAGTTGAAAGCTTGCGTCAGGAGGATGCATTAAGATTGCAATCTGAACTTGAAAAAGCAGAAAGCAAACGCAGAAGTGAAATGGATGAAGCGGATGCAAAGCTTAAAGCAGAACTTGAAAAAGCGGAATCCAGGAGAAAAGAAGAATCAGATAGGGCATTAGAAAAACTACAGGCTACAGAGGCAAATTATTCGAAGGAAATTCAGAAACGAGATGATAGAATTGCTGGTTTACAACAGACAGAGGCAACAAACCGTAGTCAAATTGCTTCTTTGCAGCAAGATATCACTAATTTACGGAACAAACACTCAAAAGATACCGCATCGAAAGATGCTGAAATTAGACGGAAAGAAACCGAGGTTAGGGAAAAGCAAGGAATTATCCGTGAATTGGAGACCAAGCTGGGAGAGGCAGATTATGATCTTCAGTTGAAATACAAAAGACAGAAGACAGTGGCTACAGTTTTTTCTGTAATTTTCGGACTTGTGGCAGTAGCTGGAATTACGGTCGGATTTTTCGTTAATCCCCTGGCTCAAAAGCAGCAGCGAGAAATGCAGGCACAGTATGAATCTGAAAAAGCCTTAGCAGAATCCGAGAAAGTTGTCGTAGAGTCGGAAAATGCAATCATAGAATCCGAAAAAGCAGTAGTTGAAGCAGAGAGAGACGCATTACAGGCTGAGATTGATGCGAGAGAAACAGAGCCTGAAATTTCAAGTGGGGAAATTGCAGATGAAGGGGAATTGGATGAGACGCAGATGCCTGTTTCGGATGATCAGGAAGCTGGTAATTCGTTTGTAAAGAAAGATGAAAATGAAGCTTATGATGCTGTGTATGATGGAACGGACTATGTGTTGTACTAAATAGGCTCTCGGAATTATGAGCCTGCCGACCAAGATCCACCGGTCGGATGAACCTTGATAAGTAGATATTATCCAGAATGGAACAGATGTAATAAATTTTGAGAAAAAAGGGCGCAGTTAATAGACCCCGCAGTTGACATGGTTTATAATGGTATTGCTTATGGATTAAGCAGCCTGCTCAAGGAGATTTCTCAGGGAAGTCTTTGGCAGGTTCCACGCATCAAGGTGCTGACACATCATGATGCAGAACAGGCGGCAGTACCACATCTTGGATGAACGGTATCTGCCGTCTTCCAGTTTATAGTCCAGCTTCACGCGCTTATTACAGCGTTCCGCAGATGTCCTTGCGTTATAGGCCAATTTCCATTCTTTACTGCTCCTTGGCGGGTCATTAAAAAGCCTGGGGTTATCAGCCATGACAAGGTGTACTGTCCTGCCGTATTTCGCATCGGAACATGGATTTTCACAGGTACAGTGGGGGCTTCCTCCGGCAAAGCTGATTTTAGGACATTTGAATTTTGTTCTGCCCTTCATGGATTCCGTGCCGTCCCTGCGCATGGCATGCCCTTCGCGGCATACAGGGACACCGTCATCGTTGATAGTGAAATCGTCCTTGTAGACTGGTGGTCTGCCCCCTTTGTCGTTAAGGTCGATGAAAGGCGTAATGCCGTTATCGCGGCAGTATTTGTAATAAGCCATGGCATCATGGGCGGAATCGAGCAGGAGTTTGTCAACGTTTGCCTGTGGCAGGAACTGCTTCATGGAGTACCAGT
>CAYRZL010000082.1:0-10678 GCA_964428795.1 uncultured Lachnospiraceae bacterium
TTTCCATGTGCATATTATTGGGCGGATTCCCGAAACTATGGGCCAGATGAACCCTTCCAGTGCAAACACCACTGGCATGACGAAGTGGAAATCCTTTATTTCGAAAAAGGTTATTATCAATTGGAAATAAATATGAAAAAATACGAAATTACCGAAAGGTGCCTGTGCTTTATCGGCAGCGGTGAGCTGCATGCCATACACTGCCCGGAAAATTTTGCCGAAAAGGCTCTTGTTTTTTCCCCTTCCATGCTGAGTTTTTTAACCAATGATCCGGTTCAGCAGACTTATATACAGCCTTTATGTACCAATGAACTGTCCATGCCCCGTCTGCTCACCCAGGACCAGGCCGGGTTCGATGAGATTGTTCAGCTCTACCTGAATATCATAGACAGTTTCCAGCCAAATCCCACAGAGTCCAGCGGACGGCCGGACAGCCAGCTGATTTCCGCCACAATTGCCGGTCAACTGCGTATCAAAGCAAATTTGCTGTCCATACTCGCCATTCTGGCTGAGCACAATCTTCTGTCTGCAGATTCCCCGGCCCCGGATCATCGGATTGAGGTGATTAAAAAATCTCTTTCTTATATGAAAGAACATTACCGGGAAAAAATATATATTTCTGACCTGGCTGGCCAGGTCAGTATGAACGAACAGTATTTTTGCCGTTTTTTCAAAAAAAATATCGGTAAATCCCCCATGGAGTACCTCAATGAAATGCGCATAAAGCAGTCCCTGCGCCTGCTGCGGGATACCGACGATTCAGTCATGAATATTTCCCTGGAATGCGGCTTTAATAACCTGGGAAATTTCATGCGCACTTTCAAAAGACACATTGGCAGCACACCTTTGCAGTACCGCAAAAGCCTGCGCACTTAAAAGTCAAAATTTTGCAATTTTCTATCAATTTATAGGAAGATTTTTTCCGCCCTTTATTGTATAGTGTTCTTACAAATAGAGAAAAAACACCAGAAATTTATATTAAATTCGTCCTGTCTGGGGGCATCAATAAAAGGGAGGAACATTAAATGCAAAAAAAATGGTGGCATGAGAAAGTTGCATATCAGATTTATCCGAAGAGCTTTATGGATTCCAACAACGACGGCATCGGAGATCTGAAGGGCATTATAAGCAAACTGGATTATCTGAAGGAGCTGGGTGTAGAGATCGTATGGCTGTCCCCGATCTACTGTTCTCCGCTGGCCGACCAGGGCTACGACATTTCTGATTATTATAATATTGATCCTCGTTTTGGCACTATGGATGATATGGATGAGCTGATTGCAGAGGCCAAAAAAAGAGGCATCGGCATCGTAATGGATCTGGTAGTAAACCACTGCTCCGATGAACACGAATGGTTCAAAAAAGCCTGCGAAGATCCCAATGGAAAATACGGAAAATACTTTTACATCGAAGATATAAAAGATGGCAAATACCCCTGCAACTGGCGTTCCTATTTTGGCGGAAGCGTATGGGAACCTCTTCCAGGCCATCCGGATAAATGTTATCTCCATTTATTCCATAAAAAACAGCCGGATTTAAACTGGGAAAATCCGGAAGTCCGGGAAGAAATTTACAAAATGGTCAACTGGTGGCTGGAAAAGGGCCTGGCCGGATTCCGCATCGATGCCATTATCAATATTAAAAAGGCTCTGCCCTGGAAGGATTATCCTGTGGATCGTGAGGACGGCATGAGCAAAACCCAGAATATGTTGGCAGAGGCCGTGGGCGTAGGTGATTTTCTCAGTGAAATGCGTGACCGCTGCTTTAAAGTATATGATGCATTTACTGCAGGCGAAGTATTCAACGAAAAACCGGAGGAATTTGCAGACTTCATCGGTGACAACGGCTATTTCTCCACCATGTATGACTTCGGCCCGAATATCTGGGGTGTCAGCGACAAGGGCTGGTATGACTATACCCTAATTACCCCGGATGCTTACAGAGACTGCTGCTTTGCAAGCCAGGCAAGAGCCGACGATATCGGTTTCTACTCCAATATTATTGAAAACCACGATGAATCCCGCGGGGTCAGCCGGTACATACCGGAAGGCGACGTATGCGACACCAGCAAAAAAATGCTGGCTACTCTCCAGTTCATGCTGAAAGGCCTTCCTTTCATTTATCAGGGGCAGGAGATCGGAATGGAAAACATCGATTTCCATTCTATTGACGAAGTGGACGATATCTCCACCCTGGACGAATATCAGGTAGCTCTGAACGCAGGCCTGTCCCCGGAAAAGGCACTGAAAGCAGTATCTCATTTCAGCCGTGACAACGCCCGTACCCCATTCCAGTGGACCGCCGGAAACAATGCTGGGTTCACAGAGGGTATTCCGTGGCTTCGCCTGAACCCGAATTACACCTGCATCAATCTGGAAAGCCAGCGGAATGATCCGGATTCCATCTATCAATATTACCGCACGCTGATTGCCCTGCGCAAAAATCCGGAATACAAGGAAACCATCGTCTATGGCAAATTGACTCCGGTCTGGACTGATCAATCTTGTCTTATGGCTTTCTACCGAACCAGTGCAGAGAAAAACCTTCTGGTAGCTGCAAACTACCGAAAAGAGCCCCGCACCATCACTCTGGATGCGCCGTACAAAAAGGTGGTTCTTACCAACTGCAGCGAGGTAAAGGGAACTGCGAAAGAGATTACACTGAGTGGATATCAGGTAGTGGTTTTGGAAATGTAATAATCAAAGATTCTCAAAAAAATCCCCAAGACATATTCTTGAGGATTTTTTGTAATAAACTACTTTACAGCACCTTCTACCATGCCGCCCATGATCTGTTTCTGCGCAAACAGGAAAATGATGATCATTGGGATCATTGCCAGCAAGGCTGCAGTCAGGATCAAATCCCACTGTTTTACGTAGGAACCAACAAATGCCTGTACAGCTACCGGAAGGGTCTTGATTTTACCGTTCTGCCCCAGCATCAGGGAAGGCAGGAGGTAGTCGTTCCAAATCCACATACCATTCAGGATGGTAACGGTGGTAATCACCGGTTTCAGAAGCGGGAATATAATGCGGAAGAATATGCCCTCCGGTGAGCAGCCGTCAATGCCTGCTGCCTCCTCCAGCTCGTAGGGGATACCTTTGATAAAACCAGTCAGGATGAACACGGTCATAGCGCCGCCAAATCCACAGTATGCAAATATGATGCCAGGGAAGGACTGGAGCATTGAAATTCCCAGGAATTTACCCACATCACGGAATGTAGAAATCAGCGGAAGCATAACCACCTGGAAAGGAATGGTCATGGATGCAATGAAGATCATGTACACTATGGTAGACCATTTGGATTTGCTGCGGCAGATTACCCATGCTGCCATACTTCCGAAAAGCGCCAGCAATATCAGAGACACTACTGTGATAATAGCGGAAGTGCCAAATGCATACCAGAAGTTGAAGTTAGAGTTATTTACCACGTTTGACAGGTTCTGTATAAACTGCGAAATGCCTGCACCTGCCAGGCTGATGGGATCGGCTACGATGGAGTTAGCATTTTTAAAAGTATTGATCAATACCAGATAAAAAGGAGATAATACATAAATTGCGATTATGATACCAACAATGGTAACTGCAATTTTTTTCGGTTTGCTCATCATAATTACATCTCGACCTCCTTCTTATTGGAAATTCTTACCTGGATAATAGATACAATTGCCAGCAGGATGAAGAACAGGATTGCTTTCGCCTGACCAAGGGCATAATTGTTCTTGGAAATTGCGGTATTGTAAATATTAAGGGCCAGCATTTGAGTACCATTTGTCAGGAACTTACCCATAAATCCGGTAACTGCGCCTGTACCGTTGGTCAACGCCATGTTTACATCGAACTGCTTGAATGCGGATGTCAGCGTCAGGAATGTACAAATGGTGATGGTAGATGCAATCATCGGAATTTTAATCTTAAACAGTGTCATGAACGCATTTGCTCCATCAATCTGAGAAGCCTCCAGGACGTCGCCGGGAATCTGGGTCAGACCAGTTACGTAAATCAACATGATATATCCCGCATACTGCCAGATATATACCACGATGATTGCTGCAAATGCCGAACCGGTAGATGCCAGAATAGAAATATTATTGGTGTACTTAATCAATACATTGTTAAATACGAACTGCCATACATAACCCAGTACGATGCCACCGATCAGGTTAGGCAGGAAGTAAGCGGCGCGGAAGAAGCCCAGTCCTCTGATCTTGGACGTACAAAGCAGAGCCAGCATAAATGCCACCACGTTTACCAGGATCATGTTCAGAATCACAAACAGGATGGTGATGATCACAGACCACAAAAAAGCCGGATCCTGGAACATGGCTATGTAGTTCTTAAAGCCGACCATCTGGGTCATTTTGATACCATTCCAGTCACTGAAAGAGTAGAACACACCAAGACACAGCGGAATGATAACTGTCACGCCAAAGGTAAACAGCAGAGGAAAACAAAAGATGAAATTAATGATTGTTCTGTGATATTTAAGTGTCGGAAGCAAATACAGGCCAAACAAAATAGCTGCTGCACCAAGAATCAAAGCTGCTCCACGCCAACTGGCGCCACTGCCTGAAATATCCTGCAGAAGTGCAATTACCGCCAGAATGACACCTGCAGCCAGACAAATTACGGATAATAATTTTTTACTTGCATTATCTTCTTTCATTTTGCAGTTATCCCTCCTCTTTTTTCTTTTTAAACTGAAAAAGGAACGGCAACTTTTCATCGCCGCCCACTTTTTCTTTTATTTATCGCTTTTCATTTAAGGTAGTCTGCTTTGTTAATTACCGGCATAGTATTCAGCAATTACAGACTGCATAGCGTCAGCAAATCCTTCTGCATCCAGCTGTCCCTGTGCGTACAGACCGAACACCTGACCGGTAGCGTTCTGAGCCAGACCCTCTTTCATATTCAGCCAATGCCATGCAGATGTTTTACCAGCTGCCTGATAATCGGTGATGGTTTGAGCAAACGGATCGTTTGCTACGTATGCGCAGGACTTGAACGGGCTTACAAAGCCTGCTTCCATAACGAGAACTTCCTGAGCTGTATCTGTGGTCAGCCACTGCAGGAATGCTTCTGCTTCTTCTACGTTTCCATCTTTGTACACTGCCCACCAGGACGGGGAGTTTGTCAAAATGGTGTCTACGCTTTCATCAAATGCGTACGGGATCATGCCGCACTTGAAGTTTCCAGCTGCCTCATACGCCTCAGCATCTGTAGATGTCATCGTAGCGCCGATCCAGGATCCCTGAGTAACAAATGCATATTTGCCGGAAGCAAAGTTCAGGATCTGCTGATCATAAGTACCTGAAACGAGGAGTGCCGGATCTGAATACTGGTTCAGAAGGCCTACAAACTCAGCAAATTTGGCGAAACGATCCATATCCAGCTGTCCGCCGTCATTCAGCATATCAATGTAAGTGGTATCTTCTCTGTCAAGACCGCCGTCGATGTAATTAGCGAATAAATGGTTACCAGTAGACCAATACAGGTTTACAACCTCTGCACAGTAGCCCACAACTGCATCCAGTCCCAGCTCTTCTTTCATGCCGTCGATGGTCTCGAATGCGGATTTAATCGCATCCGGAGTAACGAGTGTAGCCGGGTCAATGCCAGCTTTTTCAAGAATGTCTGCATTGTAGGCAAGACCAACAGCCTCTGTGGTATATGGGAAACCGATGGTTCCTTCGTCATTGATGTAAGCTGCGTCTGTATCTGCTGCCCACTCCTGATCGCTCATGTCTACCAACAGGCCTTCCCAGTTAGCAAAATCAGTATCTCCGCCATTTACGAAGATATCCGGCATGTTGTCTGCCTGATAGTAGCCCTTCAGTGTACCCTGGATATCGATACCGCCGCCCATGGACTCAATTTCAACATGAGTGCCGGTCTCTTCCTCATACATCTCAGCCAATTTCTTCAGCTGGGCATCGATCTCGATCTTTCCGTTTACAAGACGGATGGACCCTTCTGCTGATGCGCTCATAGCGCCCATGCCTGCCACTACTGCTGCTACTGCTGCTGTGGTTGCCAGTGCCTTTACTGTTTTTCTGTTCATAATTTTTGTCCCTTCTTTTTTTATTTTGGGTTAACGCCCAATACGTTCTTTATGTTAAAAATTATAACATACATTTAATAATAATCAAGTATTTTTCAAACTTGCATATTTTTTTTGACAAATATACTATTTTTTTATGCATTACCACACTTGATTTCGTAGGAAACCGCCTGCCACGCCGTCATTTTTACGTTTTCTCCGATTTCCGGCATTTCCGGTGTATTCTTAATCAGCACTTCCAGAATCTCTCCGCCTGCCTGTTCCGGCAGTGTAAAGGTTCTTTCCCTGTCCGAGAGATTACAAAGCACCAGAAGCTTCCGGCTGCCCAAAGTACGGGTGTAAGCAAATACCGCCTCATCCTCAGGCAACAGAAGGTCATAGTCACCGTAAACAATCATCTCCGACCACTTGCTGTCCCGGCGAAGCTGAATCAGCTTCTGATAATAATAAAACACGGAATCCGGGTCTGCCAGCTCTTTGGCTGCATTAATCTCTTTATAATTCGGATTTACCATAATCCATGGTTTGCCGGTGGTAAAACCTGCATTCTCGCTGTCGTCCCACTGCATAGGAGTACGGGCATTATCCCTGCTCTTGTAAGCAATGCACTCAAGCAGCTCCTCCGGCTTGCGAAGCCCTGCCTCTGTCAGCTCATGGTAAGCATTAATGCTCTCAATATCCCTGTAATTTTCAATAGGCCCAAAGGGGCAGTTGGTCATTCCCAGCTCCTCACCCTGGTATACATATGGGGTACCCTGCATCATATGAAGCATGGTAGCGATACATTTCGCAGAAACCGGGGAATTATCTCCCAATCTGGAAACCACACGAGGCTGGTCATGATTACAGAAGTAAATGGAATTCCATGCCACTTCCGCCAGCTTCTTCTGCCACTTGGTCAGGTTCTCCTTCAAGGCCGGAATGGAAATCTTGTCAGTGCACCATTTGTTAACACTTCCTCCGTCCAGTCCCACATGCTCAAACTGAAATACCATGTTCAACTCAGTTCCTTCAGAATTGGCGTATTTTTTTGCCTCCTCAATGGTGACTCCTGCACACTCGCCCACCGTCATAATATCATATTTAGAAAGAACCTTCTTGTTCATCTCCTGAAGATACTCATGCACATGGGGACCATTGCAGGTCACAGAGTAATCTGCATACAAAGCGCCCTGCGGCCTCACTCCGTCCGGCAGACCTTCCGGCTTGGATATCATGGAAATTACATCCATGCGGAATCCGTCAATTCCCTTATCGCACCACCAGGTCATCATCCTGAAGACCTCATCCCGGACGGCAGGATTATCCCAATTCAGATCCGGCTGTTTTTTTGCAAAGCAGTGAAGGTAATACATCTGCGTAGTTTCATCCCACTCCCATGCGGAGCCTGAAAAGCTGCTGCCCCAGTTGTTTGGCTCTTTGCCGTCTTTCCCTTCCCGCCATATGTAATAGTCCCTTTTATCATTTTCTTTGGAAGACCGGCTCTCCATAAACCACGCATGTTCGTCGGAGGTGTGATTCACTACCAGATCCATGACAATACGGATTCCTCTCTTATGAGCTGCTGCAAGCAGCTCGTCAAAATCTTCCATTGTACCAAACTCATCCATAATTGCCTGATAATCCGCAATATCATAGCCATTATCAGCATTCGGTGATTTGTACACAGGGCTCATCCAGATTACATTGATCCCTAATTTTTTTAAATAATCCAGTTTGCTGGTGATACCTTTCAAATCTCCGATCCCATCTCCATCGCTGTCGCAAAAGGATCTTGGATATACCTGATAGACAACACTTTCTTTCCACCATGTCTTTTTCATAATATCATCGCTCCTGTATTTTGCTTTGTGCCGCTTTGTGCACATTAGATATGTCTTACGCTACTATAATAATTTTATTTTTCTGGCAACGCAACAGGTTTCTCACGAAACTTAAAATTTATCCAAAAATGAGCATTCTGTTTTGTGAAATCTGCCACTTTTCCTCCATCGCTCTTTTTGTTATTTCACCAATTGTTTCCTTTTATCTTTTACTGAATCCCGGATTACCAGTTTCACCGGGCCTTTCACATACATCTCCGGAAGGCTCTCTCCCTCAATCATCCTGATCAGCCGGTCAAAAGCGCGCCGCCCTTTTTCTGTCACATCCTGATGTACAGTGGTCAGCTTCGGACGGACATATTCGGAATAGATAGAGTCATCGAACCCTGTTACAGAAACCTGATCCGGCACACGAATCCCCCGGTCATAAAGAAAATTTATAATCTCGATGGCATTGTAGTCCGAGGCCATGGCAAGAGCCCCTGCCTCCAGGAACTTAGGGAGAAGCTGCTCATACGTTCTTCTGCGAAGCTTCAGTTCCTGATCCACCACCACAAAACGGTGAATGCTGCAGTAGCTCCCTCCCTTTTCCATGGCAGCCTTAAATCCTCTCCAACGCCTTTCATTGCACATTCCCGGGGTTTTCGGCACCTTCCCGGCACTGCTGCCAGTTTTCAAATTTGCCCTCACCTTAGTTTCCTCTGCAATAAACAGCGCATCCGGATAGCCGCAGCTGCGCAGATACTCCCCTAACTGATAGCCTCCGTCAAAATCATCAATCCCCACGTTCTGATAATCGTATTCCTCTTTTGAAGTATATGTGTCGATCAGGACTGCTTTTTTATTCAGCCTGCGGCAAAGCATACGATACCTCTCCTCAGAAAACCCGATAAAAATCAGCCCCTCCACGCTCCAGCGGGAGGCAATTTCCACCACCTGATCCAGAACAGAGCCGCCGATAATCATAACGTAGTATCCCAGCCGCTCCGCCTCCTCCCGGATAACTGCCAGCAGCTCGCTGATGAAAGAGTCCATCACAGCCGGATATCCGTGAATATACTCATACCCCAGTACAAAGCCAACGATCCTGGAACCCTTTCTCGTCAGCATCATTGAGCCAATGTTTGGCTGATATTCTGTCTCCTCCAGTATCTTTTTAATCTTGTCAATCGTCTTCTGGGACACTCTCTTTGTATTCCCATGAAGCACATTTGATACGGTGGTGCGGCTAACGCCGGCCATATCCGCAATATCCTGTAATCGAATTATATTTCCCATTAATACAGCCTTCCATATACCGCGGTAAGCTGATATATTTTTTCAATCAGCTCCTGCGTCAGTTCGCCTTCCAGCATTCTCCATTTCCAGTTTTCCCCCAAAGTGGAAGGCTGATTAATTCGCGCCTCATTTCCATACCCGAAATAGTCCTGAATCGGTATTATGCACAATTTTGCCACACTACCCATGGCGGTGCAGATCATATCCCAGTAAATCTCCTCATCACTATCCCGGAAATTATTCAAATAGGTACGCACCATCTGCCGCTCCTGAGGCAGTATGTCCTGAAACCAGCCGCACAGTGTTTCATTATCATGAGTGCCGGTGTAAACCACACAGTTTTCAATGTAATTATGGGGAAGATAATCGTTCGCACTGCCCGTATCCCGGGAATCAAAAGCAAACTCCAGAACCTTCATGCCCGAAAAACCGCTGTCTCTCACCAGCTGGCGCACAGAATCTGTCACATAGCCCAAATCCTCCGCAATCACTTCTTTTTCTCCCAGACTTGCCCGGACTGACTGGAAAAACCGAATGCCCGGTCCCCTCTCCCAATGGCCGTTACGAGCTGTCTTATCACCGTAAGGTATGGAATAATACTCATCAAATCCCCGGAAGTGATCGATCCTGATCATATCATACAGCCGGTAACAATATTCAAGACGGCTAAGCCACCAGGCAAAGCCGGTTTTCTCATGATAATCCCAGCGGTACAGCGGATTTCCCCACATCTGCCCGTCCGCAGCAAATCCATCCGGCGGACATCCTGCCACCGCCACCGGCAGATTATCCTCATCCAGCTGGAACAGCTCAGGGTTTGACCAGGTATCTGCACTGTCAAATGCCACATAAATCGGGATATCTCCGATAATGCAGATACCACTGTCATTTGCATAATGTTTCAGTTTCTTCCACTGTTTCAGGAATACAAACTGGATGTACTCATAAAACTCAATATCATAATAGAGTTCTCTGCGATAGTAGTCCATGGAATAGCCCCAGCGTTTCCTGATGTCCTCCGGCCACTGATCCCAGCTCTTTCCTCCAAACAATCCCTTCAGCGCCATAAACAGGGCATAATCCTTCACCCAATATGCATTGGACTCCATAAAGGCTGTAAACTCCGAATTATGACTGATATCACTTCGCTCATAAGCCTTGTGCAGCAGCAAAAATCTGGATTCATACATTTTTCTGTAATCTGCGTATCTGGGGTCATCCCCAAAATCTGCTGCATCGCACTCCTCTTTCGTCAGCACTCCCTCTTCAATCAAATCCTCCAGGCTGATAAAATAAGGATTTCCCGCAAATGTGGAAAAGGACTGGTAAGGGGAGTCTCCGTAGCTGGTGGGGCCTAAAGGAAGAATCTGCCAGTATTTCTGTCCGGCTGCCCTTAGCTGATCTACAAACTCATATGCACTTCTGGAAAAACAGCCAAACCCGTATTTCGAGGGGAGGCTGCTGACCGGCATAAGTATTCCGCTCGCTCTCATACTTTCTCTCCTGTTTTTATA
>CAYRZL010000083.1:0-10672 GCA_964428795.1 uncultured Lachnospiraceae bacterium
CCCAATTTGCTATCAGAGGTCTGACACGCTACCCACTATCATGCCAGAAGCCTCGCATTTTTTGCTTTTTTCATCATTTGCAATATTACTTTTTACTCAGCGACAGCTACCGGCTGATCTCCATCAAACTGGAAGTAATAAATATCAGCAATCTTTTTACCATTCTCCCAATGGAAATCACCCTGGATACCATGGATGGTCGGAGAATTGTTCAGCCACTCAGCGATTGCCAGTTTCTCTTCGTCACGCTTGTCCGGATCGCCTGTGATATTCAGGTCTTCAAAGCACTGTTTGATTGCTACAAATGCATTGTAATAATCCGGTACCGGGTTGGATGTCGGAGCAGCGCCGTCAAAATCAGCTTTGTAAGCCTCTACCAGTGCGTTCCACTCCTCGCCGTCATAATTCGGATCCAGCTTGTTCCAGATATAGGTACCATCCAGAGCCTCAGCACCTGCTACGGAAATATAGTTGTCAGAGAAAGAGGAGAATCCACATGTGATTCTGCGGCCTTCATCTACTCCACGGTTTCTCAGCTCGGTAACAACCTTTGCATTCTCATCAGCGCGCAGTACGGAGATATATCCGTCAGCGTTGTAATTCAGTGCCTGTACTGCAGCCGGACCACAATCCAGTGTATCAGTCTCAACCTCAACCACACCTGCTACTTCAATTCCCATATCCGGGAGTGCATCCTGCAGCATCTCCACCGTTGCAACCTGAGATGCGTCAGACGGGCAGGTAAACAGAACTACTGTTTTGATATCCGGATTCAACTCAGCCCATTTCTGAGCTGCCAGCACATCGCCCTCTTCAGAGTCAGTCATATAAGCGATGGCATATGGTGAATATGATGCGCGGCTGTCCTCATAAGAATAAGTACCGATGTTTGGAACTGCTGCATCATAGATAATCTGACCTGCAACCTCTCCGCCCGGAGCATCCATAGGACCTACAACCAAAATAGAATCATCCACTACCTGGGATAGACAGCTTGCGACCTCTGCGGTGTCAAATTTTGTATCATAGATCTCGATAGATACCGGGACACCATTGATACCGCCTGCTGCATTGATCTGCTCTACCGCATACTCAGCAGCCCAGGATGCCGGTTTACCTACATAAGCAATAGCTCCTGTCACTGCGGACAGAACCGGAATATCCCACTCATCCACTACTACTTCACCGCCTGTTTCCGATGTGGCTCCCTCACTTTCTTCACTTGCAGCTGCCGATACATCATCACCTTTATCGGCATCGCTCTTTTCTGCATCATTTCCGCACCCAATGATGGAACCCATCAGCAATACGCCTGCACAGCCTACTGCCAATGCACGTACTAATCTGCTTTTCATTTCGATCTTTCCTCCTTAAATTTTATTCTCTATGATTAACCTTACGGTCAACATACAATTATTTTGCTTCCACTGCTTTTTTACCTGTAAACAGGTTTTTGATCCTGCGCAGCAGATTTCTCGTCACGATTCCTTCCGGGAACGCCATCAATACGATGATCAGGATGACGCCATAGATAATCTGTGCATAAATCGCCAGTCCCGATGGAATCCACTTATTCAGTCCCCAAAGGATCGGCACTGAAATAAGCATACCCCACTGTGTATATCTGCCGCCCACAAACATCATTGTCATGATATTTAACAGCATGGAAAAACCAAAGGTTTCAGGATATACCACACGCATCTGAAATGCGTAGATAACGCCCGCTACACCAGCGATAACCGACGACATGGTCAAACCGAGAATGGTCATTCTCTTTACATTTACGCCGAGTGTGGCCGCCATATCCGGATCAGTCTCGATGCTCTCAAAAGCACGTCCGAATCTGGATTTTTCAAAACGGTATAAAATAAAACCGATTGCAATCACACAGATCAGGGAAAACAGTACCAGATGTTCGCATTTTTTGATTCCACTGATACCACGTGCAGCGCCGAGAGCCGGAATGTTGCGGATCACGGCCTGTATGATAAAGATCAGCGCCATGGATGAAACCGCCGTAACTACACCCTTTGTTCTGGAAAATCCAAGCGCCGGTAAAAATCCGAACAAACCGGAAAAAATGATTGCACCCAAAATACAGATCCAGAACGGAGTTCCAAAGGTTTTTGACATGAAAGCGGCAAAATAACCGCCGATTGCCATACAGTACACAGTACCGTTATAGAGCAGCCCTGCCTTGAAAGGAACGTACGCTGCCCATGTCAAGATCAAATATACACATACAAATATAATAAAATAAGACGCCGCTGTTGACATATCCGTATACTCTCCTTTCTATTTATTGCTGCCGAACAGTCCGTCCGGTTTCCAGATAATAACTGCCATAATGACTCCATAGAAAATAACCTCTGTCCAGCTGCCCGGCAGATATGCCAGCGCCAGAGACTCTACCAGACCCATCAGAAGTGATGATAGCAGACCGCCCTTCAGATTACCCATGCCAGCAAACAACATCAGGATAATCGCCTTTACTGCAAAGCTATCGCCGACAGAAGGTCCGTCAGTACCGATAGTCATAATAACCATAAGAGAGATCACTACACAGAGAATACCTGCAATACCAAATCCGATAATACCGGTTTTTCCAAACGGAATACCGAGCATCCTGGATACTTTCTGGTTCTGGGACATAGCACGGATCGCACGTCCGGTCTGTGTCTTATACATAAACCACATCAGGAAGATCGCCACCACGATAGCAATTACCAGAGTCAAGATATTCGCCAGTGAAAAATTGATCAAACCGATCGATATTGTTACTCCGCCTCCCCGCATCTCTGCCGGGAATGCAAAGTTTCCGCCGTTGTTGATAAACTGCGACATGATTTCTGTACAGATAATACCAACACCCATGGCGAGAACGATGGTCTCCAGTGTCGCACCCCGCTTGCACAACGGGCGGAATAATGGCTCGGTCGCTATCGTCGCGCCTACACCAACCACAAACATCACCAGAATTGCGATCAACAGATTGTTACCTGTTGCATTCAACACAAGCCAGCCCACAGCCATTGTGATCATAACAGTGTGGGAATAGCCGTGATGCACCACATCACGTACCAGCACGAGTACGTTCATACCCAGCACGAGCAGGGCATAGATACTGCCGGTTGCAAGTCCGTTTATAACCTGAGCAATAAAACTTTCCATACGATCAATCACCTCCACCCAGATATGCACTGATGACTTTCGGGTCAACTGCCAGTTCCTTGGAATTCCCTTCCATCACAGTCTCTCCAAGATCCAGTACATAACCGCGGTCTGAATACTGAAGAGATTTTCTGGCATTCTGTTCTGACAAAAGAATAGTCAGCCCATCCTCTCTAAGCTCCACCAGTATCTTGAAAATTTTGTCCACATATGCAGGAGACAAAGCCAGAGAAGGCTCATCCAAAAGCACCAGCTTCGGATCGCCGATGATGGCACGGCTGATGGCCAGCATCTGCTGTTCACCACCGGATAAGGTACCTGCATACTGATCTTTTCTGTCATAAAGAATCGGAAATCTGTCGTAGATTTTCTGGATATTTTTTGCAAATGCCGGTGCATTGTGATATGTACCGAGCTGCAGATTTTCCAGTACTGTCAGATTTGACAGCATTCCTCTTCCCTCCGGAACGACTGCGATACCGCTTTTGATGATCTTATCTGTGGAAAGTCTCGTAATATCCTTTCCATCAAATGTGATCGTTCCGGTTTTTGCTTTCTGCAATCCGAGAATCGTATTGATCAACGTTGATTTTCCGGCTCCGTTGGAACCAATCAGCGCTACGATCTCGCCCTTGTTAACCTCCAGATCCACTTTCTTAATAGCACAGATTGGACCATAGTTAACGCTTAAATTTTCTATTTTTAACATATTAGTCTGTTCCAAGATATGCCTCCACTACTTTCGGATCTTTCTGAACATCCTCCGGAAGACCTTCCGCAATCTTTACGCCGAACTCGATTGCAGTCACAACATCGGACGCTCTGGTTACCAGTTTTACATCATGGGCAATCAACATAACTGTTGTACCCTGCTGCTTGATATGCTGAATGATTTCCTCCATAAATGCAGATTCCTCCGATCCCATACCTGCGGTAGGCTCATCCAGCAGTACCAGCTTTGGTTCTGTCGCCATTGCTCTAGCAATCTGAAGCAGATGCTGATCTGCCCATGCGATATCTCCCGCCCAGCGGTCGCAGGATTTTTCCAGTCCCACAAACTTCAGATACTCCATGGACCTCTCTTCAATCATCTTCTCCTGTTTTGACTTTCGGAATGGAACATGAAGAAATGTTCCAACCAGATCTGCCTTTGTTTTGGAATACATGCCCGACATGACATTCTCTAATACCGTCATACGAGGCATAACTTTTGGAGTCTGAAACGTCCTGCTGATTCCAAGTTTCGCAATTTCATAAGCCGGAAGTCCTGTTATATCCTTTCCATCAAAAATGATTTTCCCTCCGGTTGGCGGGAACACACCTGTCACTACATTGTAGGTAGTCGTCTTCCCGGAACCATTCGGGCCGATCAGACCATGGACTGTTCCCTTTTTCACATCCAGATCCAGATCAACCAGCGCTTTCACACCGCCAAAACTCTTGCTCATTTTCTCTGTTACAAGAATTCCCAAAATATTACCTCCTTTCTCCCTATTTATATTTCTCTTACTTCTTCGACATTTTAGCACGCCACAGTGTGAAGTGCATGATAGGGATGTGAAATCTACGTGAAATATCAACAATAGTAGCGAGAAGAAACCTCCGCCGGAGTTTTCTTTCGCATGCCTGGCAACAAAAAAAGACTGGAAAATCGTATTTTACCAGCCTTTTCAACAAAATTATCTATTTTCTGATCGTTCTACATATTCAGGAAACAGAAACCAGAATCTGACTCCCTCTCCCTCATCGCTCTCCACACCATATTTCAAATGATGAAGATCCGCAATCTCCTTCACGATAGATAATCCCACTCCGGCGCTTGCCGTGTCCTCCTGGTAGGAATTAATCCTGTAGTACTTGTTCCATATATCATGAAGCCTGTCTTTCGGAATACCCGCACCGTTATCTGCAATCTCCATAAAAATTCCATCCTTGCCCCGCTTCACCTGTGCCTCAATGATCGTCCCACCATACTTCTGGGAGTTGCTGATGAGATTTTGCAGGATCTGCTTAATCCGCTTGAGATCGGCCCGCACCATACAGTCCTCGTCTACGGTAGTGCGGTACACATGGGGCATCTGGTCCAATAGCTGCATCTCCTCCATGGTATGTTTCACCAGACGTTCCAGGGCAAAAACAGAATAATCCAACGGCACAGCATTTGCCTGCAGCTTTGACAGATCCAGGGATGCATTGACAAATTCCGACAATTTATCCGCCTGAGATATAATCACCTGCAAATGCTGCTCCCGTTTTGCGGGATTATCACCGGAAATCGTCTGAATCATCTCCGCATATGCTTTGATCATCGTCAAGGGCGTACGCATATCATGGGACAGATTTGCGATCATGTCCCTCCTTAGCTGCTCATAATTTGCAAACTGATCCACCGCCAGATCCAGTGTCTCGGACAGATCATTCAGCTCGATATAACTGTCCTTTGGGAAATGTACGCTGTAATCACCCGCTGCCAGTTCTCTGGCATTTTCTGTGATGCGCTTGATTGGTTCCAGATACTTTTTGGCAAGAATCCATGAAACCATAAAACAGACCAGCATAGTTATCGCTATTACCACCAGCATCAGCCTGATCTGATCTTTCATACGATCTATCTCAGACAGCGTATTTTGTGCCACCAGCAGAACTTCCCTCGTTCCATCCCACTTTGCTACTACCTGACCATAGACAATCCAGGTGATATCCTCACTGTCTCTGCGCTCCAGATAAAAATATCCATCGGAATTCTCCAATTCTCCCTGAATATCCTCAACAGTAATCTCAATATCCGGCCATTGGATATAAAGGCTCAGCTTATTGGTATCCATCAGTATCTCGCCTTCTTCCGTCATGGTTCGCACCACATACTGCTTGGAATTGATTGTGGCGCGGATCGCACTGACATAGGCGTTTGTACCATAAGTGGCAGATATATTTCTGGCAATATTCTGCAGCTGATACTTCGTATTCTCTTGCATCTGTTTTTTCGTGAAAATGATCTGCACGATCGCAGTCGCCGCAATCACCGCAATGATCAGCACGACAAAAATAAGATAAAGCCGAAACTGCATCCCATTTCTGACTTTCCATTTTTTTTTCAGTTTTTTCCCCTTCTCCTTATTTGTGATCCGCATCAAACTTGTATCCTACACCTCTTGCTGTAACGATATAATCTCGGTAAGTCCCCAGAGAATGCCGCAGCATTTTTACATGGGTATCAACCGTTCTCCCGTCCCCTACATAGTCATATCCCCATACGCTGTTCAAAAGCTTTTCTCTGGAAAAAACAACCTTTGGATGGGATACAAGATACCAGAGAAGATCAAATTCCCGCAAGGTCATTCCGGGCAGCTTCGCTCCGTCCGTAAATACAGCATACTGCTTTTTATCAATAACCAGACCTCCAAAGTGAAGAATTTCTTCTTCCTTCTCCGGCTCACTATTCCGGTTCTGGTTTCTGGATATGATCACCTGCAGTCTTGCCATCAACTCCTTTGGTGAGAACGGTTTTACTACATAATCGTCAATTCCGATACGAAAACCATACAGCTTGTCGTACTCCTCTCCCTTTGCAGACAGGATCAATGCCGGAATGGATTTGATTTTTTTTATATGTTCGTAAGCAGTGAATCCGTCAATACCGGGCATCATCAGATCCATAACGATCACATCAAAATCTTCTTTTTTGCAAAAATCTATCGCTTCCATTCCATTTTTCGCTTCCCGGACTTCGTATCCTTCATAAATGGCATATTCACTTATGACTTCCCGAATCATTGCCTCATCATCCACAATCAATATTTTTGCCATTTTTCCATTCCCCCGTAGTCTCTCACATCTGTTTCCCTTATGTTAAAAAGTTCTTAATAGCATCATCATATCAAAAAATACCGATGCAGCCAAGACCGCACCGATATTTTTTACTTTTTATTTCCTATTCATTTGATAAAGATTACTTACTCTTCTGTTCCATACAGTTTTACAAGTTTGTTCAGGTAAGCATATCTCTCTTTCGCATTCTTCTCGGAAATCTCAAACAATTCCTCTGCTCTCTGCGGATTGAATCTTGTCAATGCATTGTAACGAACCTCACCGTTGAGGAATGCCTTGTAATCTCCGGTTGGAGCCTTGCTGTCCAGGCTGAATGCATTCTTGCCCTCAGCAGCAAGTGCAGGATTGAATCGGAAGTTATGCCAGTAACCGGCCTCAACTGCGTTCTTCTCCTCGGTCTGAGCTTTTGCCATACCGATCTTGATACCATGGTTGATACATGGAGCGTATGCGATGATCAGAGATGGTCCCGGATAAGCCTCTGCCTCTGCCAGAGCTTTCACACACTGATTGTAGTCAGCACCCATAGCGATCTGTGCCACATATACATAGCCATAGGACATTGCAATGCTTGCCAGATCTTTCTTCTTCACATCTTTACCGCCTGCTGCAAACTGAGCGATTGCTCCGGTCGGAGTAGCCTTGGAGGACTGTCCGCCTGTATTAGAGTAAACCTCAGTATCAAATACCATAACGTTGATATCTTTGCCGCTTGCAAGTACATGGTCTACGCCGCCGAATCCGATATCGTAAGCCCATCCGTCACCACCGAATACCCACTGGGATTTCTTGGACAGGAAGTCTTTCTCTTTCAGAATATCCATAGCCCTGTCACATCCGCAAGCTTCCAAAGCTGCGATCAGTTTATCGGTAGCAGGTCCGTTGGTAACGCCGCATCCGTAGGAATCCAGCCACTCTTTACCGGCAGCTTTTACACCCTCGTTTTTACCGTTCTCTACAAGGTATTCTACCTTTGTTTTCAGTTTGCCGCGGATCGCATTCTGTGCGAGCAGCATACCGTAACCAAACTCAGCAGCATCCTCAAACAGAGAGTTATCCCATGCAGGACCCTGTCCTCTGTCATTTACCGTATACGGTGTGGACGGTGAAGAGTTACCCCAGATAGAAGAGCATCCTGTCGCATTTGCGATATACATTCTGTCACCAAACAATTGTGTGATCAGTTTTGCATAAGGAGTCTCACCACAGCCTGCACAAGCTCCGGAGAACTCTAAAAGCGGCTGTCTGAACTGGCTTCCTTTAACGGAATCTACTTTAAATTTATTCAATACATCTTCTTTCTTTGCAACAGTCTGACCATAATCAAAGTATTTCTGATCACCTGCATTTGCCTCAAAGTTCTCCATAACGAGAGCTTTCTCGCCTCTCATACCCGGGCATACATTTGCACAGGAACCACATCCGGTACAATCGTAAGCGGATACGGTGATTGCGAATTTGTACTGAGGCATACCTGTCATCGGTTTTGTCTGCATTCCTTCCGGAGCTGCTGCCGCTTCTTCTTCTGTCATAGCTACCGGACGGATACAAGCGTGCGGGCATACATAGGAACAGAAGTTACACTGGATACAGTTCTCCTGTTTCCACTTCGGAATATTTACAGCGATACCGCGTTTCTCAAATGCAGCGGCGCCGGACGGGGTTGTACCATCCACATAATCGGTAAATGCGGATACAGGAAGTGTGTTACCCTGCTGTGCGTTGATTTTCTTCTGAATGTTATTTACAAAATCAACTACATCTTTGCGGTCTCCCTCTGCTTTTGTACCGCTGATATCTTCCTCTGTGCAATCTTTCCAGGAAGCAGGTACGTCTACTTTTACGACCTGTTTTGCACCGGCATCAATAGCAGCCCAGTTCTTCTGAACCACATCATCACCTTTTTTACCGTAAGTTGCTTTTGCAGCAGCTTTCATCAGCTCGTTTGCCTGATCTGCAGGAATGATCTTTGTCAACTCAAAGAATGCAGACTGCAGAATTGTATTGATACGTGTCGGGCCCATGCCTGTCTCGATACCGATCTTTACACCGTCAATGATGTAGAACTGAATATCGTTGTCAGCAATATATTTTTTCACCTGTCCCGGAAGATGTTTGTCCAGTTCTTCTACGCTCCACGGGCAGTTCAGCAGGAATGTACCTCCCGGTACCAGTTCCTGAACCATGTTATATTTTCTCACATAAGAAGGATTATGACATGCAACAAAGTTTGCCTGTTTGATCAGGTAAGTGGATTTGATCGGTTTGTGGCCAAAACGCAGGTGGGACATAGTAACACCACCGGATTTTTTGGAGTCATAATCAAAGTATGCCTGTGCATACATGTCCGTATTATCACCGATGATCTTGATGGAGTTCTTGTTTGCACCTACCGTACCGTCAGCTCCAAGTCCCCAGAACTTGCAGTTTGTAGTACCTTCCGGAGTAGTAACAGGATCCTCTGTCACTTCCAGAGAAAGGTTTGTCACGTCATCCACGATACCGATGGTGAATCTCTCTTTTGCAGTATTGTTGTATACAGCAATGATCTGTCCCGGTGTCGTATCTTTGGAACCAAGTCCGTAACGACCGGAAAGGATCGGCACCTGATCGAATTTGCTGCCTTTTAATGCTGCGACAACATCCAGATACAGCGGCTCGCCAAGAGCGCCCGGCTCTTTTGTTCTGTCAAGAACAGAAATCTGTTTTACCGTGTCGGGAATTGCATCAATAAGAGCTTCCTTGCAGAACGGTCTGTACAGACGTACTTTTACCAGACCTACTTTCTGACCTTTTGCTACCAGATAATCAATGGTCTCATCAATGGTATCACATACGGAACCCATAGCGATGATCACATGCTCCGCATCTGCTGCACCATAGTAATTGAACAGTTTGTAATCTGTTCCGATTTTCTCATTTACTTTATCCATGTATTCCTGAACGATTGCTGGCAAAGCATCGTAATATGGATTACATGCCTCTCTTGCCTGGAAGAAGATATCCGGGTTCTGTGCAGAACCTCTCTGACATGGATGATTTGGATTCAATGCATCTTTACGGAATGCATCGATCGCATCCATATCTACCATCTCTTTCAAATCTTCGTAATCCCAAGTCTCAATTTTCTGAATCTCGTGAGATGTGCGGAATCCATCAAAGAAATTGATAAAAGGAAGTCTGCCCTTGATAGCTGCACAATGTGCAACCGGTGTCAGGTCCATAACCTCCTGAACGCTGGATTCACAAAGCATTGCACATCCGGTCTGTCGACATGCATATACATCAGAATGATCTCCAAAGATAGAAAGTGCATGGCTTGCCAGAGCGCGTGCAGATACATTGAACACGCCCGGAAGTCTCTCACCCGCTACTTTGTAAAGGTTTGGAATCATCAGAAGCAGACCCTGAGATGCTGTATAAGTAGTTGTCAGTGCACCTGCTGCCAGAGAACCGTGTACAGTACCTGCTGCACCAGCTTCAGACTGCATCTCTGTCACCTGTACGGTCTGTCCGAAGATGTTCTTTCTCCCCTGTGTTGCCCACTCATCTGTAGCTTCTGCCATTACAGATGAAGGAGTAATCGGATAGATAGCTGCAACATCTGTATATGCATAGGAAGCATGAGCTGCTGCATGGTTACCATCCATGGTTTTCATAGAACGTTTCATTT
>CAYRZL010000084.1:0-10571 GCA_964428795.1 uncultured Lachnospiraceae bacterium
ATATTAAAATACTCACATGAGAAAAAACGTTATGATAAATAATATCAGGAACAGAATCAGGAATAGAAAGGGATAGGGCTTAAAAATGAGTAAATGTAATTGCAAACAGGCCTGTGCAGAAGCGTTGCTTAGGGAAGGCATCGATGTAAATCTGCTTACGCCTGTTCTGGAAGAATATAAGGATGTACAGGGCAGCCTGATTACGATCCTGCAAAAAGCACAGGATCTGTACGGGTATCTGCCCATCGATCTGCTGAATTATATCGCAATTGAGACTGGAAATAAACCGGCAAAAGTATTGGGCGTTGTGACATTTTATGCTCAGTTTCGTCTCATGCCTACGGGCAAATATCTGATCATGCTGTGTCAGGGAACAGCCTGTCATGTAAACGGATCCGAGGGAATTGAGGAAGCAATTTTCGAGGAGCTTGGCATCCGTGATGGAGAGACGACAGAGGATGGCATGTTCACCTTAAAGGATGTGGCATGTCTGGGCTGCTGCTCTTTATCTCCGGTCATGATGATCAATAAGGACACTTACGGAACACTGACTCCTGCCAAAACAAAAGAAATTCTCAGAGGTATTCGTCAGAAAGAACAGGAGGCGGCGGAATGAAAATTATAGTAGGAAAAGGAAGCTGCGGTATTGCCGCAGGCGCAAATAAAGTATCTGATGCCATTGCACAGTATGCGGCGGATAAAAAAGCAGATATCAGCGTAGGTGTTACCGGATGTATCGGTATGTGTTATTTAGAGCCGATCATGGATGTGATTCGTGAGGACGGTACGCAGACTACCTATGTAAAAGTGACAGAAAAGGCAGTGGAGCAGATATTGGATGCGGAGCTGATGGGGAATGTCTGTCAGGAATATGAGATTTCACAAGAAGATCTTGAGATCAAAGAGAAACAGACGCGAATTGCACTGAGAAACTGCGGTATCATCGATCCGGAAAATATGAATGAGTACATAGCAAGAGGCGGATACCGTTCCATCGAAAAATGTATCAAAGAGATGACTCCCGATGAAGTAATCGAGGAGATCAAGGTTTCCGGTCTGGCAGGACGAGGGGGAGCAGGATTCCCCACATGGTTTAAGTGGAATGCGGCAAGAAGCGCAAAGGGTGAGAAAAAATATGTGATCTGCAATGCGGACGAGGGCGATCCGGGTGCGTTCATGGATCGCGCGGTTATCGAGGGAGATCCCCATACGCTGATCGAGGGTATGCTCATCGGTGCTTATGCAATGGGCAGTGATGAAGGTATAGTATATGTGCGTGCGGAGTACCCGCTGGCTATTATCCGGTTGAATAAGGCAATTCTGGATGCAAGAGAAAAAGGATATTTAGGAAAGAATATTTTCGGTTCTGATTTTAGTTTTGATCTTCGTATCAAAGCCGGAGCAGGTGCGTTTGTATGTGGTGAGGAGACGGCGTTGATCGCATCTTTGGAGGGTGAGCGCGGTATGCCCCGCTTAAAACCGCCATTTCCGGCGCAGAAAGGTTACTGGCAGAAGCCTTCCAATATAAATAATGTAGAAACCTATGCGAATGTGGCGTGGATCATTGCAAACGGAGGGGCAGCTTTTGCGGCTCTCGGAACACCGGACAGCAAAGGAACAAAAGTGTTTGCCCTGACCGGAAAGATCAAAAAAGGCGGTCTGGTGGAGATTCCTATGGGAGCTACGATCCGGGAAGTAATCTACGATATCGGGGGCGGTATCAAGAACGATCATGCATTCAAGGCTGTCCAGATGGGCGGACCTTCCGGCGGATGTATTCCTGCGGATCTGATTGATACCCAGATCGATTATAAAAAACTGGCGGCTACCGGAGCGATCATGGGTTCCGGCGGTATGGTTGTTATGGATGAAACAACCTGTATGGTGGACATGGCGCGTTTCTTCTTAGATTTCACCTGCAAGGAGAGCTGTGGAAAATGTATCCACTGTCGTTTGGGCACCAAGCGTATGCTTGAGATTTTGACACGTATCACAAAAGGCGAAGGACGGGACGGAGATATTGAGCTGTTGGAGGATCTGGCAATTCAGATCAAAAATTCTTCTCTCTGCGGACTGGGACAGACTGCACCGAACCCGGTTTTGACGACGCTGAAGTATTTCCGGAATGAGTATGAGGATCATATTTACCGTAAAAAATGTACTGCACATCAGTGCAGTGCACTGGTTTCTTATGAGATCAATGCTAAGAAGTGCAAGGGCTGTACGCTGTGTGCAAGAAACTGTCCGGTTCAGGCGATTACTGGAACCGTAAAAGAACCTCATGTTATCAACACAGACATCTGCATCAAGTGTGGAAAATGTGCATCAAGCTGTAAGTTTGACGCTGTGATCGTGGATTAGTAAGGAGGTTCAGAACAATGGCGAAGTTAAGATTAAATATAAACGGAATAGAAGTGACCGGATATGACGGTCAGACAATTTTAGAGGTTGCAAAAGAGAATGGGATTGAGATTCCAACCCTCTGCTATGATGAGCGTGTGGCTGTATACGGAGCCTGCGGTCTGTGTGTGGTAGAGATGGAGGGAAGCCCGAAGCTGCTGCGCGCCTGTGCCACAACTATTTCTGAGGGAATGGTGATAAAAACGGACACGCCGAAGGTGATCGCCTCCAGAAAAGCTGCGCTGGAGCTGCTTTTGTCCGATCATAACGGAGACTGCCGCCCACCCTGCGCACTGGCATGTCCGGCTCAGACGGACTGTCAGGGGTATGTAGGAATGGTGGCCAACGGACAGTACAAGGAGGCTGTAAAGCTGGTAAAAGACAGATTTCCGTTCCCGGCGTCCATCGGACGCGTATGCCCGCATCCTTGTGAGACAGCATGTCGTCGCCAGTTGGTGGAAGAGCCGATTTCCATAGCACATATCAAGAGCTTTATCGGTGATAAAGATTTGGAGAGCGGTGATCCGTATATGCCGGAGGTTGGAGCGCCTACCGGGCATACGATTGCAGTCGTAGGAGGAGGACCGGCAGGACTGACCGCAGCATATCAACTGCGCAGAAAAGGACATGAGGTGGCAGTTTATGATGCAATGCCGAAGATGGGCGGTATGCTTCGCTACGGGATCCCCCAGTATCGTCTGCCGAAGGAGATTCTGGATGAAGAGATCGGTCTGATCGAGGGAATGGGTGTAGAGATGCGGCCCAGCCGCAAGATCGGACGTGATGTGTCTTTTAGCTATTTGAGAAAGAAATATGATGCGGTAGTCGTATCCGTCGGTGCATGGAAGAGCATTCAGATGGGTATTCCGGGTGAAGATAATGCAAATGTCTATGGCGGTATTGATTTTCTGCGCAAAGTGGCTATGGATGAGGATATTTTCATCGGTCAGAATGTGGCTGTCGTAGGAGGTGGAAACACCGCTATGGATGCCTGCCGCACTGCGGTGCGTCTGGGCGCAAAGAATGTATATTGTATTTACCGCCGGACCAGAGATGAGATGCCGGCAGAGGACATCGAGATCGAAGAGGCGCAGGAGGAAGGCGTTATCTTTAAATATCTGAGCAATCCGACAGAGATCGTGTCTGCGCCGGACGGACGTATTGAGTGCGTAAAGGTTCAGAAGATGGAGCTGGGTGAACCGGATGCCAGCGGAAGGAGACGTCCGATTCCGGTGGAAGGAGCCATTGAGGATGTGAAGATTTCCTGTCTGATCATGGCATTGGGACAGAGACTGGATATTGACGGTTTTGAGGATTTGGAGCGTACAAAAAAAGGTACTATTGCAGCGGATGAAACGACATACCGCACGAATCTGGACAATGTATTTGCCTGTGGTGAGGCGACAAACAAAGGTCCGGGTATTGCGGTTGCATCTATTGGAGATGCGATCAAGGCTGCGGATGTGATAGACAGCTATCTGAAAGGAAATCCGACTCCTTATAAGAAACCGTATGTGGTGGAGCGGACCGATATTACGGAGGAAACATTTGCGGACCGCGAAAGGATCGCAAGAGCGAAAATGTCACATCTGTCCGCAGAGGCGAGACGTGATAATTTCCACGAGGTAAACGACGGATATACCGAGGAACAGGCAAAATGTGAGGCGAGCCGCTGCTTAGAGTGCGGCTGCCACGATTATTATGAGTGCAAGCTGATCGCTTACGCAAACAGCTATGATGTACATCCGGAGAAATACGACGGAGACACACACGCCAGAACTATTGACAATACCCATCCGTTTATCGACCGTAATCCGGATAAATGTATTCTCTGCGGACTCTGCGTGAGAGTGTGTGATGAGGTTATGGGGCGTACCGCGCTAGGTCTGGTGGGACGCGGCTTTGATACAATCGTAAAACCTGCATTGGATATGCCTTTGCGTGAGACCGATTGTATCTCCTGCGGACAGTGTATCAATCTGTGCCCGACAGGTGCTTTGGGTGAAAAGGATGTATACAGAAAACGGGTTCCTGCAGAGACTACATGCACGACAACTGCCTGTGCTTTTTGCAGCGTGGGATGTAAAACTACGATTCAGACTGCGGGAAGCGTGATGGTGAAATCCACGCCGGATGAGGAGCATAAGGGAACCCTGTGTGTCAATGGACGTTTTGGTTATGGCAAACAGGTAGAAGCAGACCGTATCAAACGCCCGATGGTGCGCAAGAACGGTGAACTGTGTGAGGTAGCGTGGGAAGAAGCATTCCTCTATGTGGCAAAGAAGCTTCAGAGTGTGGCCTCCCGGTATGGAAAAGACGCAGTGGCAGCGGCGGTTTCCGATAAATTTACAAGTGAAGATATCTATATGGCGAAAAAATATGCGGATTGTATTATGAAATCACCGTATTTGTTCAGTTACAGCCGCATTTCGGGAGGTGCTTCCCAGGTGCTCGGCATGGATGGTTCTACCTGTAAGATCGAAGAGCTTTTGTCCACAGACCTGATCGTTTTGGTAAGTACAAATCTGATGGAGGAGCACGCTTCCCTCGGTGTGAAAGTGCGTCAGGCAAAAATGCGGGGAGCAAAGACGATTGTGATCTCAGATCTGCCGGATTCTCAGGAGGCAGAGGAAGCAGATTTGTATCTGCAGGCAGAAGATATGTCTGTGTTAAAGGGAATTTTGAAAGCACTGATTGATGCAGGAAGGACCGCAGAAGGCGTAGAGCTGCTGAAAGAATCTGTAAAGGACTGCCCGGTAACGGAGGAGTTCAGACAGGCAGCGGATATGCTGATCTCTGCGAAAAAAGCTATTATCGTGGCGGAGCAGTCCTGGCTTACCGCAGAAGCTTCCAAGGCAGCGGCGGATATTGCGGTGCTCAGCGGTCATATAGGAAGTCCGAGAAACGGATTTTTACAGATAAAGGCAAACGCCAATTCACAGGGACTCTGTGATATGGGAATTGCTTCCTATGAAGATGTGGCAGAGGTAATTGACAGCGAGAAGATTCAGGCGATGTTTATCATCGGTGAGGATATCCCGGGATTTGACCGCAGCGGTAAAGAATTTGTGGCTGTGCAGGATATCTATCTGACAGAGACTGCAAAACAGGCAGACGCTGTTCTTCCGGCAATCTCCCTGGTGGAGAGCGCAGGTCATGTGACAAGCTGTGACGGAACGGTATCTGAAGTAAAATCGGCAATTCCGGCATTGAGTCTGCCAAACTGGAAAGTGCTGCAGGGTATCTCAAATGCCATGAAACAGCATTATGACTTTGCGGATGAGACCGATATTGCAAGGCAGATGCAGGAGCGTCATGCAGTGAAAGCAGGGGTGCTCAACCCGGTACTTCAGCCGGTGGCAGATGGAGCCATGTATCAGCGGCGGGCTAACACAAGTGTGGCAGTGAACCGGTTTAAAGAATTGTTGAAAAGTGAAGGATTGGCATAAAACAGGATGGGGGATTATCCCCCATCCTGTTCAGTTGATGAAATAATCTTATGGTCTGTGTTTTAAAAGCCAGGCAAGAATATCCTGATGATGGCGCCATGAAGTCCTTTTCCATGAAAAGCAAGATATTTGCGTAGCATATAGGAGCCCATGCTGTGTCCAAGCATATAATATGGAAGATCCGGATACTGTTTTTGCATTCTGCTGCGTAGGCAGTGCATATCTTTTATAATGATGTCACTTGGATGATCAGGTGTCATATATCCCCAATCATCTGTCGTTTTTACAGAATCTCCATGCCCAAGGTGATCATTGGCGCAGACCAGAAAACCATGATCTGTAAGAAATTCTGCAAATTTGTCATATCACTCCTTGTACTCTACCATGCCATGTGCCAGTTGGATGACAGCCAAAGGTTTTGTCTCTGCCGGAAGCCACATTTTTGCCGATATTTGCGTTTCCCCGTCGGCTGACAGGTAATTAAAATATTTTTCCTCTGCCATGAGAAATCCCCCTTTTTTATCCCAAATGTTTTCTCCTTGAAGTATGATTCGTTTTTCTTTACATTACAAATTGTAGCACATATATCTGTTGTGTATGTCGGACAAAACAGGAGGAAATGTACATGAATCTGCATAAGGAAGAGCATTTGGTTGTGGAACAGAGTTTAACAGAAGTCCTTTTTCGTCTTATGAGAAAAAAAGCGTTTTCTGAGATAACCGTAACCGAGTTGGTTAAATGTGCGGGAGTAGCCCGTTCTACTTATTACAGAAACTATTATTCTAAAGAAGATATTATTAAAAAATTTATAAGCAATGTTTTTGAAAACTTTTGTAAGGAATATCCGGCAAAATCCATAAAAGACAGGCTGAGTAATGTCTATTTTGAACGGGTGGCGAAATATGTATTCCGGTATCGTGATCGTCTTTCGCTTATCCATAAAGCCGGTCTCTCATCCCTTTATCTGGAAAGCCTGAATAGCTATTTTCTGGAAACGTTAGATAGTGATGCTTCTGCGGATGAGGGAAATAAAATATATATCTATGCACTGGCAGGCGCACAATTTAATCTTATATTTAATTATCTTTTGGAGAATCAGGGCGATGAATCTCTTGACAGAAGCTCAAAATACTTATAAAATATACAAGTTAATTCATATAGTAGGAGACGTACCCAAGCGGCTGAAGGGTCCGGATTCGAAATCCGGTAGGTCGGCTTCGCCGGCGCGGGGGTTCAAATCCCCCCGTCTCCGTTTTTAAATAAGCGCAAAGTCGTTGAAAAAATGTGGTTTTTAGTGACTTTCCAGAACGATTGTTCTGATAACTCGTGATAACTCTTATAAAAATGTTGAGAAAGGAGATCTTGCATAAGTGCTATCATAGATGAATCGATTATATATCGGTTTATTTTTTTGCAAAAAAACGTATAAGAATAGTGTAGTCAGGTCTATGCTACAAATAATACGAAAGGCGTGATGCAAATTGAAATTTAAAAATCTGAAGCGGATGTGTGTTACTGCCAGGCTGTCCTTATGCATGACTTTACCAACCTGTGCTTATGCTGCTGAAAACACTGAGGAGGAAGTTGTGTATATCGAAGACAATTCTACAGACATATCATTTGCAGAGGATTGCGCAGACGATGCAGGCAGAATGGCCTTTCAAGACTCAGAAAAAGAGTCGGCAGACATGATCCGAAATGATCAAGAAAAACATCCGGAAAGTAATGTTGCTGTACCAGAGGAATATCAGCAGGAAGATCCGGACAAGCTTACGGACGAAAATTTGGAAACGGAACCAGATGAACCGAATATACTCCCAAAGAATTGTGAATGAGTGTCAGGCATATCTTAATGCATACGAAAAGGGGCAGCACCCACCCTTTTCAAAAGGAAGTCGTTGACAAATACAATATTATATATTATAAATAAAATTATAATAAAAATATTTATAATAAAGGTGAAGGCATGAAGTTTATAGGAAGACAAGGAGAATTAACAAAACTAAATGCAGAATATAACCGTGACAGCAGTTTTGTTGTGATTTACGGACGACGCAGAGTAGGAAAAACCACATTGATTAAAGAGTTTTTAAAAGAAAAGACTTCGTTTTATTTCCTCGCGACAGAAGAAGTGGAAAGTCAGAGTATGAAACGACTTGCCAGAGTTGTAGCGCGCACTACCCAAAATAGTTTCCTGCAAAAAGCATCTTTTACGGACTGGATTGATCTGTTCCAGATCATATCAGAATACAGACCGGATGAAAAAAAAGTTTTTGTAATTGATGAGTTCCCTTATCTGGTAAAAACAAATCCTGCTTTTCCATCGATTCTTCAAAACGCATGGGATGAAGTATTAAAAGACAATCACGTTATGCTGATCCTGTCCGGTTCTTTGATTGGCATGATGCAAAAACATGCTCTTTCTTACGAAAGCCCGCTTTATGGACGCAGAACCGCCCAAATACTCTTGCTGCCATTAAGTTTTTCTGAAGTATATGCGGCTCAGGATCTGCCTTTTGAGAAAGCCGTGGAACAGTATTCTGTTACGGGAGGAGTTCCTAAATATTTGGAATTTTTTGAGGATGAGCGTGATCTGATGCAACAACTTGTAGATGCGGTACTATCCAAGAATGGATTTCTTTATGAAGAACCCTATTTTCTGTTGAAAAGTGAATCTATGACGTCTGTGAATTACTTTTCCATTATCAAAGCAATTGCAGACGGAAACCACAAAATAGGAAAGATTGCGGGCGTGTTAGAACAAGAAACTTCCACACTTACACCATATATTTCTACGTTAACAGATCTTGGATTTGTGGAAAAACAGACGCCGATTACAGAAAAGAATCCGGGAAAATCCAGAAAAGGCTTATACTTCATATCCGACAATTTTATCCGGTTCTGGTTTCGGTATATCTATCCTTATAAGGGGGAATTGGAACTGGACAACATACAAATTGTTCTTGATGAATTTCGAAAGGATTTCATTGCAAAATATGTGGCTTTTTCTTATGAGGATATTTGCAAGGATATTTTTGGAAATCTGTGTAAACGCGGGGCGGTTAATTTTGTACCTTCTCGCATCGGATCATACTGGCTGAATGATTATGAAGGAGATACGCAGATCGACGTTATGGCGGTGGACCATCAAAACAAGCGGATATTTGCCGGAGAATGTAAATATCATGTAAAACCTGTGGATGCGTCAGTGTACTTTGAATTGAGGAAGAAAGTTTATAATTCAAGAGAAATTTTTAAAGCTTTTCCCGGATACGACATTATATATGGTGTATTCAGTAAAAGTGGATTTTCTCAAAGATTCGCTGACATGACAAAGGAGAATCCAAATCTGGTTTTGGTTCATGAAAACAACAGATTATAAATATACAGTTTTCCAGAGAGAGTTTCAAGTTTTTGACTTTACACAAAACTTGAGACTCTCTATAAAAATTTTGACAGCTCCATTTCAGTGGATACTCCACAGCAGACTGCTCCCGAGTAAACTAATCGGTATCCGGCAGATCCGGCATCAGACGTTTAGCAATATCCAACAGTTTTTGGTTTCTGTATTTCTTTGCTTCCTCAGAATTCTCCTTTCAAAAATCAGCGGCTCCGCCGTCAGACAAGAGCCGCCAGAAAATGATATGTTCTGCTAAGAGAATATCATACAGATTTTCTTCATTCTTTTAATATCGCGTTTAAAATGTTTGTGTTTTTTTAAAAAAATCGTATAAGAACAACATAGAGATTGTGGTTGACTACTTTTGCACGGAAGTTTGTTTGTGATTTGTCTAGACATTTGACGATGTAATGAAGAAACAAGCCAGCAATAATGAAGACAATGCCAAATATGCCAGTGTTTATGTTACATACAGCAAGAGATACAGAAGATGGTTGCGAACTGAGAAGCCGTTTTTGGCTGGGATGGCAAATCATTGATAAAGAACCAAAACTCATGCTGCACTAGGAATGAAAATTCCTGCAGAACTGGTGTTGCAATTATTGGGGCACAACTTTACAGAGTTCACCAATTTGCTGGAAATTTTACCAGATGTGTATGAAGAAAACAAAAATGATTGGGTTTAATTATGAAGGTGGAAAGTACCGCCCAATGAAAACTTCACCATACGGAAACCTTCTGGTACAGTGAATATTAAGTTTTGGATAGTTTGACGTTGAATGATTGATTCATATATAAGGCAGGGGAAGTTTATTCGTTGTACCAGTGTACTTCTAAAAATGAGGAAGAACGGCAGCAAACGATAAATGGAAGATTGGCTAAAAAAGAATCAATAATGCCAAAATTTATTCATTTGAAAATTACATAAAAATCTTAAACTGCTGCTGCACGGACGTCCCATAGGCAGCGGCAGTTGATTACTTCCGCTTTTGCCTGCTCAATGGGGAATCCTTATAAGCGGGGGATGTTTTTTTTGACCGTGTGCTGTCGGTGTCGTTCTTATGCGATTCCCGGATGTCATGCAGGATGGCGTCCCACTTCCCGTGTGTGACATGGCAGAAGCCTGTCCACATAGATTTCCGTATCGGTTATAAGTGTCGTAAAATTTTGTCAGATCCACAAGGCTTTTGTGGCTGATTTTCTTATATTCGTTATTCTCATAGCTTCCCAGGACTGATTTTGAGATACCCGTGGCCGCCAGCTCCCTCTTTGTGGATTTGCCGAAAGCTATCTGTTCAGAAGCAAGTATCAGTGATATAATT
>CAYRZL010000085.1:0-10361 GCA_964428795.1 uncultured Lachnospiraceae bacterium
AGCTCCACCGCACGCTCATACGCCGCATATTTTTTACGCCTCTCATTGATAATCTCAGCTCCCTGCGCAGCCTTCATATGGCCTTTGCGGATATTATTGTCATGCAGCTCCTGCCCCCATGGACTCCAACGGTTCTTCGCACGCTCATCTTCTGTAAACTCGGCAATCAACGTATTCTCTACGATGCTGACTTTTGCTTTCGTCTGACACTGAGGGCAGTACACGCCATCTGCTTTGATTTCCAGCAGATTGCCATGGCAATCCGGACAAATTCCCGGCATTCCCGCATAATCAATCTTTTCTCCTTTTTCTTTTGCCAGTAATGCATCTGCTATATTCTCGCCAAACCTTCGCATACGAGCCATCTTATCCTCGTCAAGCAGAATAGCTCCTACCCCCGGAACAAAATCGAAGTGTACCGCATCCACAATCGCTTCATAAGACCCTACAAACTCCATAGCTGCCATTTTACAGACATTCAGTGTAAAGTTTGTCCAGTCTGTGCCGCCCAGCGAAAACGCTGCACCAATCTTATTATTTTGATGCACTACTTCGCGATAATCTCCGCTCGCATGCAATTTATTCAGGAATCGGATCATCGGACCTGTCGGCAGCAAATTGTATGCCGGACTTGATACAATGATGGCATCCGCCTCGCGCATCAGTTGTTCAATCATATAAAAATGATCCGTTCCGTTTTTGTGAATGCAACGAAAATCAAAATTGCCCTTCAGATGATTTTTCATACATGCTTCACATCCGGTACAATTATGGATAAATGCCTCCTGAATCCGTACCAGCTTACATTCCGCGCCGGTTTTTTCTTCAATCGCCATAAACGCCTCTTTCATCATGATCTCCGTATTGCCATTCTTTCTGCCGCAGCAAAACCCCAAAACTTTCATATAAAATCCTCCTGCTTTCCTGTTTGTAACTGAAATTATCATATCACAAGTGAAGATTTATTTTAAATTAAAAAAACTTTTTGCTGTAATACGCTTTTTTTATTAACCGAAACCTGTTATGATGATACAATATAGGCACCGCCAAAGTATTTGTAAGCTTTGAAAAGGTATTATATGCTTGAAAAACAGAATTAAAAAGAGGTAAACACTATGGATTTAAAACAGCTTGCATATTTTGTCTCCATCGCACAAAATGGCAGCTTTAGTCAGACTGCAAAAGAATATTATATGACCCAGCCTGCCATCAGTCGTCAAATTATGGAGCTGGAAAATGAACTTGGTGTAAAGCTTTTCACCAGAAACACCCGCAGAGTTTCCCTTACCAGGGAGGGGACTGTCTTTATCAAGGATGCAAAACAAATGCTTTCTCTGCAGGAAGATGCGTACAGACACCTTCGCTCTCTGCTGTTCGAGGAGAATCAGAATCTATCCATTGCTTATCTTCCATTGCCCACCCGCAGATATCTCCCTTTGGTTTTGCATAATTTTATACAGAAATATCCCTGCGCAAATATCGTAACAGAACGAAAAAACGCCGGGGGATTGATGGATAACATACCGAAAAACGAATATGATATCTATTTTTCCAACGCCCCTGACTTTCATTCCTACATCGGGCTTAATTTCAAAATCATTCAAACCGATCATTACGGTCTCATCACCTCAAAAGAGCATCCGGCTCCTCAGAGAATCCCGCTGGACTATGTAAAACTTGCAAGCGAACCTTTTTTAATGCTGGATCCTAAAGATGCCATTCACCTGAATACTCAGTTTGAAAATATTTGCAGACAGCTTGGCTTTACGCCCCGAATTGCCCATTATTATCACAGTATGCAGGAACTGATTTTTGCATTGGAATGTGGTTTTGGCATCTCCATCCTTCCAAGCAAAGTCACTGATTATCTCAGCACCAATCTGTCTTTCACTCCGCTGGATATCTCAAACATCACCTCAGATATTGCAGTGGCGTGGTACGAGGATAACGATAATCCTATGGTGTATGAATTTTTGCAGACTCTGTCTGAGCTAATGCGGACACGCCCCGAACTGTTCTGATTTTTCGTTACTGTTCACTCGTACCTCGTTTTAGTAACGACTTTTCCGCCAAAAATCACGGAAATTGTACAGAACCACTTGAAAAATTATACAAACACTCCTATAATAAAAGAGATATGTGGTGCTTCATTCGCCATATAAAAATTATAATCAAAAAGGAGATTTTGTATCATGGACAAAGCATTAAAAAACAAAAGAATTATTACTGCAGCTGTAACTGGTGCATGGCCAAAAAAAGAGAACAACCCAAATGTACCAATGACCCCGTCTGAGATTGCAGACGACGTATATGCTTGCTGGAAAGCAGGCGCTGCCATTGCCCATCTTCATATGAGAGATGATGAAGGAAACGGTACTATGGATGCAGTAAAATTCAAAGAAACCGTTACACTGATCAAAGAGAGATATCCGGACTGCGATATCATTCTGAACCTGACCACATCCGGCGATATCCACGCTGATGATGAGACTCGTGTACAGCATATCAAAGAGCTGAAACCGGAGATGGCTTCCTATGACTGCGGTTCCATGAACTGGCTGAACAGCGGTCTGTTCCTGAACTCTCCGAAGTTCTTAACAGATTGTGGTTACCTGTTCCAGGAGACAAACACCAAACCGGAGATCGAGGCATTTGATCCGGGTATGATCGGCAACGCTGCTTACTATGTAAAGAAAGGTGTTCTGAAAACTCCTCTTCACTTCCAGTTCTGCATGGGATGCGCTAACGGTATCGCTGGTACAATGAAGAATCTTGTATTCATGAAAGAGACTGCTGAAGAGTTGATTGGTAAAGACAACTTTACATGGTCCTGCTTCGGTGTTGGCCACAGCGCTATGGAAATGCTCTACGGTGCAATCGCTATGGGCGGAAACATCCGTGTAGGTATGGAAGATAACGTAATGTACAGCAAAGGTGTTCTGGCTGAGAGCAATGCTCAGTTCGTAGAGCGTGCTGCACGCGTTATCAAAGAGTTTGGCTGCGAAGTTGCTACTCCGGCAGAGGCTCGTCAGATTCTTGGTCTTGCTTAATTCGTTTTAGGTATTTTATATGTCCTGGGGCGCATTATATTTGTATTACCAGTGTCCGGAATGTGGAAAGAAATTCAAATATGCTACTGACGTTATGACAGAGTATGGTGAGGATTTCGGAAAATGCCCGAATTGTGAGATTATGGGTACATATATTACAGAGGGTGCACGTATCCCGACCGATCTGGAATACGAAGACATGGAATAAGAATTATTTTAAGGATCACTGCTTTCGGGCGATGATCCTTTTTTGTATTTAAAACCCTTTTTTGAAAAGATAATCTTTTCAAAAAAAGAAAGCCCTGCTGCAAAAGCAACGGGCTTTCTCACATTTACGCATAACGCGCATTCTGTTCTTTTTCTGATTAGCAGGTGAAACCGTAGTTCTCACGATCCTGGCAACCAGTTCCACAGTACAGATATGTTCTGTCCGGAACGTCGTTAATCTGATCCTCATCAATACGAGCAACACAGCGAGCCATAGAACCATCTCCCATGTACCAACGAAGTGGGAAGCAGAAGAACTCAAACTCTTTACCTTTAACTTTCTCAAGGTCACCACCAAGGTTCTCAACACCTACGATACCATGTCCAAGCATAGTTTTGTGGCATGGCTCCCATGTTCCCCAGCAGCCGATTGCTTCCAACTCGCCATACAGCTCATCGTATTTTTCCTGACCATATACTTCGATAAACATCTCTTTGTCGAAACGGGCATAAGACTCTTTACCGAACTCCTCAATATACTCTTCAGTGATAGGTCTTCCGGAAGCGCCAAGAAGGTTCATTCTTGTCATACCATTGTTACCCATAGCTGTGTGAAGAGGATGATCCAGAGCCTGCATATCCATCGCTACACATTTAACGCCATGTTTTACAAACCAGATACCAGCCTCACGTCCTGTACCACAGGAGTAATGATAGTATTCTTTAGAATCATCAAATTTCAAATGCATACCTGTGCACAGACAAAGAACCTTACCCTGCAGGTAATCAGATTCCGGATCAATACCCATGTTACGGCAAGCCTTGTCAAGATGCTCGCCGGTGATCAGCTCCCAACGTCCTACGAAGCCCAAGTCCAGACAAACTGCATCGCCGGTATAAGCATCGATAGCCATCTCATGTGTATAACGAGCTCTCTTTCCATCAAACTCACGCTCCATAACGTGACGCGGTGCGTCACAGTGTGTACCTGTATGCATCGTACATCCAATGTACTGTGTCAAAACACCACCTTTAGCCATAGAGTGTTTGCTGTCAATTACCGGTTTGTCAAAATACGGCCAACGCGGAATCTCAGCACTGAAAGGATGTGTCAAATCAACCCATACTTTTCCCATTTTATTTTCCTCCTATTTTGCCTCATCGGGCTTTCATTATTTTTTCACCGCCGGGCGCATAATAGCGCCCGACGCGATGAACGTAATTAGTTTGCAGTAAAATGCTTTCTATTTGTCGTAAAGCATTTTGATCAGGTACTCGTTAAGACCTGCATTTTTAGCAGCGATCTCTTCATCGGTATACTCCATGAAACCAACGCGTTTGCCTTCCTCATTGAGTTCTGCACGGAAACCAAGCTTTCCGGAATCAATCATATCTTTTAAGATTGGAGACGGCTCATGGTTATCAGCGAGAGATTTAAGTACATAGCTGTGAATATTCCATGTAAGCTGTGTACCAACCATATCGGAGTTAACCAATGGCGGCAGATAGGGAAGTCTCAGGCCAAAGCTTGTCTTGCATGCAAGATCAACGGTCTCAGCATCAGCGATACCCTCGTCAACGATTGCGATAGCTTCACGCCACAGAGCGTGCTGCATTCTGTTTGCGATGAAACCAGGAACGTCCTTTTTGCACAGGCATGGCTGTTTTCCGGCTTCTTTCATAACTTCCATAACGGTATCAATTACTTCATCTGTGTTATACTCAGTACGAACAACCTCAACAAGCGGAATGAGGAACGCAGGATTCCAGAAATGGGTTCCTACTACTCTCTCTTTGTGCTCGCATTTCGCGGCGATCTCTGTTGGACTCATAACAGATGTATTTGTACAGAAAATAGCTTTCACGGATACCGTTTTCTCAAGACGGGCAAACAGATCCTGTTTCAGCTCCATAACCTCCGGTACGCACTCGATGAAAAGCTCACCGTCTGCGACTTCACTGTCATCAAAAGCAATGCTGATTTTGGAAACGATCTCATCAACATCCTCAGGTGTAACAACACCCTTGTCCACAAGCTGTTTCATGTTTGAGCGAACTTTCTCCCGCGGATCAGCGCCGCGATTGGAAGAACGAAGGATCGTAACCTGTGCGCCATCAATACTTGCAAGAATCTGAGCGATTGCAGCGCCCATCATACCGGAGCCGCACACTACAAATTTTGACAATTTACTCATTTTATATCCCTCCAAATAAACTTTGCTTCTTAAAATAATTTCAAACTAGCAATTCAGGTAACCGCCGGAGCAGTCGTAATTACCGCCAGTCATGAACTTGGAAGCATCAGAGGAAAGGAACAGAGCAAATCCAACGAAATCATCCGGCTCAGCCAGACGTCCGATCGGCTCACGTTTCATGAAGTTTTTGTAAACTTCTGAATCCGGATCAAACATCCATTCTGTCAACTCACTGCGGAACACGGTAGGAAGCAGAGAGTTTACACGGATACCATATTTAGCTGTCAGATCACAAGCCATGGAAGCGATCATCATATCAGCGCCGCCCTTGGATGCGCAGTATCCTGTGTAACCAGCCATACCACGTTTGGAACGCTGAGATGTAACAACTACGATGCTGCCGCCTTTGCCCTGAGCAACCATCTGCTCGGAAACTGCTTTACAAACAACGTATACGGATTTCAGATCTGCATCCATGATGGTCTGCCACTCTTCTACAGACTGATCAAGAATGTTTGCCGGTTTGTTGTATCCATGAGCGATAGCAAGGATGTTGATCTCGCCATATTTCTCAACAGCACCTTTTACCAGAGCAGCAACGTCATCTGCTTTTGCAGGATCAGCTACGATATAGCAGCAATCGATATCTTCTGCTTTGAACTCATCTTCCAGAGCCTGCAGTTTACCTGCGTTACGTCCTGTCATAACAACTTTAGCGCCGGCATAGCCATAAGCTTTTGCCAGAACCTTTCCAAGTGCACCTGTAGCACCTGTTACCAGAGCAACTTTTCCTTCAACAGAAAACATGTTGTCTACATATTCTTTTTTCAAATTAACCATTGGTTTATTCCTCCTTATTATCTAAAGGGCTCATGCCCTTTTAATCACTTGGATACAAAATCAGATATGTGCTTAAACTCCCGGATATGTAATAATAACCAGAACTCTTGCCGGATAATCTGTCTCGTTCTCGAAATAACGTTCCTCGAATGGTCCCATGGAGAAGGTATCACCTACGTTCAGCTTCCACTCATTGCCTTCTCTGTCTTTTGCAGTCATCTGGCCTTCCAGAATGTAGTATACTTTCTCACAACCGTTGTCAGCGTAACCCCAGCCTGCTCCACCGTGCGGCTCAAAATGGGACATACCTACCCAGAATTTCTCTGCGCCTGTCTCTTCCTTACCGTGGAATCTTCTCAGGGTTACGTCATGATGTCCCGGTGCTTCGTACACAGTAGCATTTTCAAATGTGTTCTTTTTCATTGTTACTATCTCCTTTCGGTTACATAAAATTAATTAAACCGTAATTCGAACAAGAATGCCACTTGTTCAAATTCGCTATGATCAGTATAAACCAAAATTATTTTTTATGCAATACATACAATAATGTTATCTGGAAACTTTTTGGTAACCATGATCTTTCTTCACAAATTAGTCAAAAAAAACCGGAAACGATCAACTTTTTTGACAATTTCCGGTTCTTTTCACAAATTTTCTATCATCAGGATAACAAAATCCGGTCATTATCCAGTTGTTTTCCTGCTCCCACACGGAATCTCTCCAGCAGGTCATCTACGGTCAGTCCGTCCCGCTCCTCACCTTTGATATCCAATACAATTCTGCCGGAATCCATCATCAGCGTACGATTTCCCAATTCCAGAGCGGATTGCATGTTGTGTGTGATCATCAGACATGCGATATTGTTCTCTTTTACGATCTTTTTCGTCAGTTCCAGAACCTTCGCCGCTGTTCCCGGGTCCAATGCTGCTGTATGTTCATCCAGAAGCAGTATCTTGGGTGTTACCAATGTTGCCATCAGCAATGTCAACGCCTGTCTCTGTCCTCCGGAAAGCAGTCCTACCGGCTGTTTCATCCGGTCCTCCAATCCCATTCCCAGAAGCGCCAGCCGCTCCCTGAACATGTCCTTGTCCTTCTTGCTCACTCTGGAAAAATAAGCTGTATTGGACGTGGAGGCACGCAAATATGACAATGCCAGATTTTCTTCGATCGTCATGGAAGGCGCGGTTCCTTTCAGGGGATCCTGAAACATGCGTCCGATGATTTTACTCCGGCGGTATTCCTGCATGAAGGTAATATCCTCTCCATCCAGTTCAATGCTCCCCTCATCGGTGATAAAGCTGCCCGCAATCGCATTAAATAATGTAGATTTACCGGCGCCATTGCTTCCTACGATCGTGGCAAAATCACCATCCTCCACCGTAAGACTCACGCCCTGCAGGGCAACCTTTTCATTTACTGTGCCCGGATTGAAGGTCTTTTTGATATCTGTCACTTTTAACATTATCTTACACCCCCGTTCTTTCTGGCACGGACGGCTGCCTTTTTCTGCTTTTGAAAAGCAATTCCCCGCTTCATCGCTGGTACTGCGATAGCGAACGCAACGATGATGGCTGATACCAGCTTAAGTGCCTCTGCCGGAAGATTAAACCGGAGTGCGATTGCGATAATAAAACGATAGATCACACTGCCCATGATTACGCCGAATACCCAGCGGGCATTTCCTTTTTTGCCAAACAGGGTTTCACCAATGATCAAGCTGGCAAGACCGATAACTACCATACCCGTACCAAGATTGATATCGCAGGATTTCTGATACTGCCCCAGAATTGCTCCGGACAGCGCTGTCATGGCATTTGCCAAACACAGACCAACCGTGATCGTAAATACCGGATTGATGGAGGAAGCCCGCACCATATCCGCATTATCTCCCGTCGCCCGGATGGACATTCCAAGTCTGGTTTTTAAGAACAGCACAAGTAATACCGCAACAACAGCCACGATCACGCCTGCCACGATGAGTTTATACCAATCTCCGATCACAGGAATACCTCCGATCAGGTCCTTTGCCAGCGTAAAGATCGTATCACACTTGAACAGACTCAGGTTTGACGTAAATCCCATCGCCGCAAGGTTTATCGTATAAAGTCCTGTATTTGTGATAATTCCTGCCAGAATGGACGGGACACCCAGTCTGGTCTGTAAAAATGCTGTCACAAATCCCGCTGCCACGCCGGATGCAATGGCTGCAAAAATTGCCAGAAACGGGTGACCTGCAATGGCTACCGTTGCGCTGACCGCACATCCCAGGGTAAAACATCCGTCTGTGGTCAGGTCCGCAATATCCAATATACTGTAACTCAAGAACAGTGCCATGGCTACCAGGGCATAGATCACGCCAAGCTCCAGGGCTCCCTGCACAATCGCCACTGTCATAAATTCTACCTCCGTACTACATTACCCTCTGATTTTTTGCTGATACGATTAGTCTTCGCTGGTAACAACCTCAACCAGTTTTGTGCACATATCATTGAACACGGAATAATCCAGTCCAAGACCTTCTGCTGTCTCTGTATTAACTGTTACGATACCGCCTTCCATAACCTTGATCGGATAGTTTGCAATATCTGCTCCCTGAAGAATATCAATGATCATATCACCTGTAGCAGTTCCAAGGTCTGTATAGTTTACACCGCAGGTTGCGTATGCACCGTTACGGACAAAGGAGTCTGCTCCTGCATAATGAGGAACGCCTGCCTCGATGAATTTCTCTGCAATGGTAAGCTCTGCCGCCATAACTGTGTTATCTGTAGGTGTGAACACTGCATCCACCTGATCCAGCATACTGTCCACTGCGGAATTGATCTCATCTGTGGTAGTACCTGTTTTTTCAATATATGCAACACCCCTTTTATCCAGATATTCTTTTGCCTCCTGGATTGGAACCTCACTGGAGCCTTCACTCTTGCTGTAAAGAAGTCCTACTGTCTCAATATCCGGATTCTGTGCAAACATCATATCCAGAATTGCTCCGGAATCCAGATAATCGCTTGTGCCTGTAATGTTGGAGCCAGGTGCTTCCAGACTGTCAATAACAAGGTCTTTTTCCGGATCTGTGATTGCTGCAAATACGACAGGAATCTGATTGTCCTCCGTTGCTGTCTGCATACACTGCGCTGCCAGTGTTGCGATCGGAACAATGCAATCATATCCGTCGCTGACTACCTGCTGTCCAATCTGGTTCAGCAGTGTTGCGTCATTATTTCCGCTAAACTCCTGATACTCGATCGTAACACCGAGTTCCTCTGCCTTTGCATCCAGTTCCGCCTCGATAGCTACACGAATTTCATCCAGGGATGCATGATCCAGCTGCTGCACGATAGCTACTTTATAAGTCTCTCCGTCTCCTGCCGGTGCAGCTTCCTGATCTTCTGCTGTCTGCTCCTCTTCTACGGATGCCTGCACGTCTGCATCTGCATTATCCGAATCAGCGTCACCTGTGCCGGTTCCGCAGCCTGCCATAACTGCCGCTGCCAATGTACATCCTAATACCAGTGCCAATACTTTCTTTTTCATTTTCTTTTACCTCTTTCCTTTTTTGCTGCGTGTGTCCTCAGATTTAACACAAGCGGGAAAAAACCTCCGCCGAAGCTTCCTTTCACATACCCGATAATCAAAAAAAGACCGCCTCAGAATAAATTCTGAGACGGTAATAAACTGAATTATTATCGCGGTACCACTCAAATTGACGAATCGTCCACTCTGTCATGTACTATCATACATGCCGGCTTGATAACGGGTTCGGATCCCGGCAACAACTACTTAAGTTCGGAGCTGCCCTCGAAAGTCCATTCGGCTGTCCCCTCATACTGCGATCCCACCATCCGCAGTTCTCTGAAAATCGGTTCTGACACGACCTACTATTCTTTCTCAACGGTTTGTTTCTATCTTTTTAACACACTATAGTATAAAAATATTACAATACTTCCATTTTGTCAACCACTTTTTTAAGTAAAATACACCAGACTGTCCTGCGGCTCCTCTGCCGGCTTCACCTCCACCTGAGTTTTACACTTAATCATTCGATATATGTCCGGTAACCCTTGTGGTT